>CAMYBO010000025.1 GCA_947254045.1 uncultured Granulicatella sp.
GATGAGCGCAATAGTCTCGTGGGCTCGGAGATGTGTATAAGAGACAGAACTTGAGGTGCGGATGACAAAAGTACGTGATTACGGAAAGGGGATTTCGCCGAAATGTAGCAAAGCTATGTTGGGGGCTGGTCATAATAGGTCAGTCACTGTCACACTTTCTGCCCAGAACAGTGTGAAGTGCAATCAATTGCCGGGCAAAAGCAGTTTATGCTAATTTTTTCTGTACACTTTTTTTAGGATAAGAGTCTATTCAGGAGAGATTGCGAACCTTTTGTTCGTGATCTCTCTTTTTTATTTGAGTCCAAAGTTTATAACCAAGAGGAGAGGATTTTTATGAAAAAAAATTTATTAAAAGGATTATTAACGGTAGCAATCGGTTTAGGTTTAGCTGCATGTGGAAGTAAATCATCAAGCAGCCAATTAGTTGTTGGGATGGAAGCAGGATATCCACCATTTAACTGGACACAACAAACAGATGCTAACGGAGCTGTAAAAATCCAAGGTACAAATGATTATGCTGGCGGTTATGACGTTGAAATTGCAAAACGTGTCGCTAAAAAATTAAATAAAGAATTAGTTGTTGTAAAAACTGAGTGGGATGGCTTAACACCAGGCGTTGTTTCTGGTAAACTAGATGCAATCATAGCTGGTATGAGTCCAACTGCTGAAAGAAAAGAAGCAATTGATTTCTCTGATAACTATTACAAATCACAATTAGTAATGATTGTTAAAAAAGGTAGCAAATTTGAACAAGCTAAAACATTAGCTGACTTCTCAGGCGCTAAAGTAACTGGACAATTAAACACTTTCCACTATAACGTGATTGATCAAATTCCAGGCGTTGCAAAACAACCTGCAATGGACAACTTCCCTGCAATGCGTGTAGCATTACAAGCTGGAACAATTGATGCATATGTTTCTGAATTGCCTGAAGGTGTTTCTGCTCAATCTGCAAATTCAGATTTCGTAATGATTAAATTATCTGATGGATTCCAAGCAAGTGATGAAGATACAGATACAGCTGTTGGATTGAAAAAAAATAGTCCATTAAAAGATGCTATCAACAAAGCTTTATCAGAAATTTCTGATGCAGAACGTCAACAAATTATGGATGAAGCAATCAAAAATCAACCAGCTGCTAACTAATAAACATATTTTACTAAACTAGAAGGGGAAACCCTTCTAGATACATAACTAAAAAAAGAAAGAGGGCAAAAGATGAATATTGAATGGATTATCAAAATTATACAAGATAATTGGCCAATGTTTCTAAATGGAGCTTGGGTAACCTTATATATTTCAATTATTGGGACAATTATTGGAACAGGAATCGGATTATTAATAGGATTAGTAAAAACTATTCCTATGCCAGAAAAAGGTTCGAAAAGAATTACTTTAAAAATTGCTAATGCAATTTTAACAGCTTATACAGAGTTCTTTAGAGGAACACCAATGATTGTACAAGCAATGGTTATTTATTATGGGTCAGCATTAGCGTTTGGAATTGATATGGATCGTACATTTGCTGCGATTTTCATTGTATCTATTAACACAGGTGCATATATGTCTGAGATTGTTCGTGGAGGGATTATTTCTATCGACAAAGGACAATTTGAAGCTGCTCAAGCCATTGGGATGACACATACTCAAACAATGATGAATGTTGTATTCCCACAAGTTATTCGTAATATTCTTCCTGCAACAGGAAATGAGTTTGTTATCAATATCAAAGATACTTCTGTATTGAACGTAATTTCTGTTTCAGAATTATATTTTGCAACAAAAACAGTTGCGGGAGCAAACTTCCGTTATTTTGAAACATTCTTTGTCACATTGATTTTATACTTCATTATGACAACTGTTGTAACACAAATTTTACGTTATATTGAACGTAAAATGGATGGTCCTGATAACTATGAAATCATTCATTCAGATCCATTAAATTCAATGGCATCTGTATACGAAAAAACGAAAGGGAAAGGATAAGAATCATGAGTCAAGAAGTAGTAACGATTAAACATTTAAATAAAGTATTCGGGACTCATGAAGTCCTTAAAGATATTTCATTTTCAGTAGAATCTGGTGAAGTAGTAACGATTATTGGTTCTTCAGGTTCTGGTAAATCTACTTTATTACGTTGTGTAAACTTATTAGAAAAACCAACTTCAGGTGAAATTTTATATAATGGAAAAAATATTTTAGATGAGGATACAAATATTTATGAATATCGTACTCATTTAGGAATGGTGTTCCAACAATTTAATTTGTTTAATAACTTAAATGTATTAGAAAACTGTACAGTTGGACCTATTAAAGTGTTGAAAAAATCTAAAGAAGAAGCTGAAAAAATTGCGAAAGGTTTCTTAGAAAAAGTTGGAATGAGTGCCTATTTAAATGCTCGCCCTCGTCAATTGTCAGGTGGACAAAAGCAACGTGTAGCGATTGCTAGAGCGTTATCCATGCAACCAGATGTATTGTTATTTGATGAACCAACTTCTGCATTAGATCCAGAGATGGTAAATGAAGTTTTAGAGACAATGAAGAGTTTAGCTCATACTGGGTTAACAATGATTATTGTAACTCATGAAATGGAATTTGCTAGAGATGTCAGTGACCGTGTTATCTTTATGGATAAAGGGGTTATTGCTGAAGAAGGGACTGCAGAGCAAATCTTTACAAATCCACAAAAAGAAAGAACAAAAGAATTCTTAATGCGTGTATTGTCGTAAATTGGCTTTTCTAATAGTAGTAAAGGACGGCAGCAGATATTAAAAGGTATCTGCTGCCGTATTGTTTTTGAGAAGCTAAAAAGGAGAATTTTTTCGTTTAATGGCTCCTGTTGGACAGTGAGTGTAGGCTTCTTTAAAAGCTTCCATTTCTTGTTCAGGAATTGGTAGGGCTCCGGTATTATCGTCATGTTTCATGAACGCTATTCCATTATTATCATATTCAAAAAGATTACTTGCTTTTAGTTGGCAAATTCCACAAGCAATACAACTTTCACAGTCAACTTTGCCATAAATTGATTGTAGTTTTTTTGAAACCATAAGTCTCCCTCCAATTATCAATATGATATTTGTTGTTTTAGTGTCTCATATTTCAAAAAAAATTTCAAAACATTTAAAATTTTTTAAAAAAGCAATGACAATCACAAAAAATGTGCTAAAATATTATCTATAGATTGAAAAGATTGCATATTATTAAGAAAATGTGCTATAGTTTTAAATGAATAAAGTCTAATGACGACAGTGGTTGAATTTAGGAGGATTTTTAATGAGTGATAATTTAAATAATAAAAGAAGCCCAAAAGAAGAACAACCATGGGATCGCCAATTTGGTGAAGATACGCAGAAAGCACGTCAGTATTCACGGAGTGCTCGTAATGCTAAGGGGAAAGCATCAGCTCCATTATTAAGTGTACTATTATTTGTATTTATTGTAGTTGTAGTATCTCCATTATTATTTATGATGTGGTTCTATTGGTCAAGTTCAAAAGCTGAGGTTAAACCACGTACAGCGGATGAAGTAATGTTGACAAAAGTAGTGGAAACAACTACAGCAGAAACAACTACAGCAGAAACAACGGTTTCTACAACAAGTGCAAATACTACAACTTCATCATCTACTTCAAGACAGCAACAAAATAATCAAAGAGAACAAAATACACCAGAAACACCTACTACACAAAATGGTGCATATGGAAGTTATACAGTTCAAGCTGGTGAAACATTATATAGAATTGCAGTAAATCATGGAATGGACGTTGATACATTAAAATCTATTAATGGATTAACAAGCAATAACATTTCACCGGGAATGCATTTAAAAGTATTACAACCAAGACAATAACAGCTAAAGGCTGGGCAGCAAGTCCAGCCTTTTAGGTTGTTATAGGGAAAAATTTAAAAATCTAAAGGAGACATAATTTATGCAAGTTGCAATTGATGGACCTGCTTCATCTGGAAAAAGTACTATTTCAAAATTAATTGCGAAAGAAAATCACTTTTTATATTTAGATACAGGTGCGATGTATCGTGTGGTGACTTTAGCAGTTTTACGTAATCATATTTCATTAGAAGACCATGATGCTATTTATGAGTTAGTTCAAAATATTGAAATTCGTTTTTCAATGAAAGATGGAAAACAAAGTGTATTTATGAATGGCGAAGATGTAACCGATGAAATTAGAAGTGTGGAAGTCACTAAAAATGTTTCAGCTGTTTCAGCTATAAAAGAAGTTCGTACTAGATTGGTTCATTTGCAGCAAGAAATAGCAGAGAATCATTCAATTATTATGGATGGAAGAGATATTGGTACTGTTGTACTTCCGCAAGCTGAAATTAAAATCTTCCTTGTTGCAAGTGTAGAAGAACGTGCTAAACGTCGTTTTATTGAAAATCAAGAAAAAGGAATTGAGATGTCTTATGAAGAATTAGTGGAAGATATTCGTAGACGTGATCATATTGATTCTACTCGTAAAGAATCACCACTAAGAAAAGCAGAAGATGCGATTGAAATTGATACAACTACAATGACGATTGAAGATGTCGTAAAAACTGTAACTGCATTAATTCAAAAGAACCAATAGTATAGCCATTTTTAAAGGATATTACTAGAATTGTGAAAGAAATAGTGATATGATGTAAAAAGGAGAAAAAATAAATTTTTAGGATTATTTTTTCGTTCGAATGAATGGTTGCGTAATAGGAGGAAGTCAAATGTCAGAATTACAAACAATGCAAGATGCACTTGATATTGTTAAAGATATCCAAGTAGGAGACTTAGTTCAAGGAGAAGTGCTAGTTTTACAAGATAAACAAGCTATTGTTGGTATTATTGGTGGAGGTGTTGAAGGTGTTATTCCTTTTAATGAATTATCAGCAACTCCATTTGAAAAAATTGAAGATGTTGTAAAAGTGGGAGATGTATTAGACTTAGTAGTCATTAAACCGATTAAAGATAAAGAAAATGGTAGTTTCTTACTTTCAAAACGTCGTGTAGATGCTCGTAAAGTTTGGGAAGACCTTCAAGCTAAAGCAGATAATCATGAACAAGTTGAAGGAACTGTAAAAGACGTAGTGAAAGGTGGATTAATTGTAGATGCAGGTGTGCGTGCATTTGTACCTGCTTCAATGATTTCTGACCACTTCGTTTCAGATTTAAAACAATTTAAAGGACAAACATTCGTATTTGATATCGTTGAAATTTTACCAGCATATCATCGTTTAATTTTATCTCGTAAAGAAATCGTAGCAAATGAAAAAGCTGCTAAACGTGCTTCTGCGTTAGAAGCTGTTTATGAAGGAGCTATTGTTACAGGTAAAGTTGCTCGTTTAACAGATTTTGGTGCTTTCATTGATTTAGGTGGAATTGATGGTTTAGTTCATGTTTCTGAAATTTCTCATCAACATGTTTCAAAACCAAGTGATTTCTTAGCAGTAGGACAAACTGTAGAAGCAAAAGTTATTGCAGTAGATGCTGAAAAAGGTCGTGTTTCTCTATCAATTAAAGAAACAGTTGCTGGACCTTGGGACAATATTACTGAGCGTGCAGCAGTTGATTCTATATTAGTAGGAACTGTTAAACGTTTTGCAGCATTTGGAGCATTTGTTGAATTATTCCCTGGAGTAGAAGGATTAGTTCACATTTCTCAAATTGCTCATAAACATATCGCAACTCCTCAAGAAGTTCTTCAAGTAGGACAAGAAGTATCTGTTAAAGTTTTAGACGTAAACGAAGCTGAAAAACGCATTTCATTAAGTATTAAAGCTTTAGAAGAAGCTCCAGTTGTTGAAAAACCTGAAGTTGAAGAAGCTGTGGAAGAAGAATACGTGTTACCTGAAGAAGATGTAACATTTTCATTAGCAGATCGTTTAGGTGAACAATTATCTGAATTAGTTGTTGAAGACTAATAGTAAATATTAAATTTGGGTGAGGTTGGGAAAAACTCCCAGCCTCATTTTTTGAGAAAGGAGGAATTTTGATGTCAACACCAGTAATTGCGATTGTAGGACGTCCAAATGTTGGGAAGTCTACCATTTTCAACCGAGTTGTTGGTGAAAGAATTTCGATTGTAGAAGATATTGCTGGAGTAACGAGAGATAGAATTTATTCTGAAGGTGAATGGTTAGGACATCAATTTCATATTATTGATACAGGTGGTATTGATATTACTGATGAACCATTTATGTCAAATATTCGTATGCAAGCTGAAATTGCAATGGAAGAAGCAGATGTCATTATTTTCTTAACAAGTGTAAAAGAAGGTGTCACATCAACGGATGAGCATATTGCAAAAATGCTTTACCGTACAAATAAACCTGTATTATTAGCGGTGAATAAGGTAGATAATCCAGAGTTACGATCCGATATTTTTGATTTTTATGCATTAGGATTTGGTGAACCATTTCCAATTTCAGGAAGTCATGGATTAGGACTTGGAGATTTATTAGATGCTGCTGTAAAAGCATTTCCTGAACATGATGATCAAGAAGATGATACAGATGTGATTCGTTTTAGTTTTATTGGTCGTCCAAATGTAGGAAAATCAAGTTTAGTAAATGCAATGCTTGGAGAAGAACGTGTGATTGTATCAAATGTTGCAGGAACAACTCGTGATGCAATTGATACAAGTTTTACGGATGAAGAAGGTACGATTTTTAAAATGATTGATACAGCTGGTATTCGTAAAAAAGGACGTGTTTTTGAATCTACCGAGAAATATAGTGTTTTACGTGCATTAAGAGCGATTGAACGAAGCGACATTGTTTGTGTTGTCTTGAATGCAGAAGAAGGTATTCAAGAACAAGATAAGAAGATTGCAGGTTATGCTCATGAGGCTGGTAAAGGTGTAATCATTTTAGTCAACAAATGGGATACTTTAGAAAAAGATAATTCTACATTTAAAGAATTCGAACAAAATATTCGTAAAGAGTTCCTATACTTATCTTATGCACCGATTTTATTTGTTTCAGCTAAAACAAAACAAAGATTGGTGAAAATTGCCCCATTATTAAAAGAAATTCATGAAGTTCGTTCTAATCGTATTTCTTCATCGATTTTAAATGATGTATTAATGGATGCTATCGCAATGAATCCAACTCCTACGGATAAAGGAAATCGATTGAAGATTTACTACATGACACAAGTGGCGATTCAACCGCCAACATTTGTTGTTTTTGTTAATGATGTGGAATTAATGCACTTCTCATATGAACGTTTCTTAGAAAATCGAATTCGTTCTGCCTTTGGTTTTGAAGGAACACCAATTCATATGATTGTTCGACAAAGAAAATGATAAAATCGTGTATAATTCGTTGAAAGTCCGCCAATCAAATGGTATACTTGTTAAGAAATCAACAGTAAGGTTTCCAGTATTATTGGACCACTCAATAAGTACTGAATTATTTCTTATGTGATGGAGGTGAATCTAACATGGCAAATAAAGCAGAATTAGTAGATCGCGTAGCTAAAAAAACGCAATTAACAAAGAAAGATGTTTCAGCAGCAGTTGATGCATTATTCGAAACAATTCAAGAAGCATTACAAGCAGGTGAAAAAGTACAAGTTATCGGATTTGGTAACTTTGAAGTACGTGAACGTGCTGCTCGTAAAGGACGTAACCCTCAATCAGGAGAAGAAATCCAAATCGAAGCTAGCAAAGTTCCTGCATTTAAAGCAGGTAAAGCTTTGAAAGATGCTGTAAAAAACTAATCAGTTTATTATGACATTTTCATAGAAACTATTTCATAAAGGTGCTATATTAGAGTTAAATCAATATAGCATCTTTTTTATTGCCTATAGAAATGGAGAAATTATGAAATCAATCGTTGAACAAATTCAAAATGCATTAGAAGAACAAGAGTTAGAAAAAGTATATTCACTTTTTCATCAATTTATGGAAGAAGTGACAGAAGATAACATAGAAGAATTAATTGATTTAGCTGCCTTTAGTGCAAGTAGTGGATTTTTTGATGAAGCAAGACAGGCATATTTATTATTAACGCAATTTGAACCTGAAGAATCTGCTTGGACCATTCTATTAGCAGAAATCTTAGTGAATCAAGGGGAATATGATCAAGCTTTATCTGTTTTATATGATATTCCTGAAGATAATCCAAATTATCCAAGTGTTTTAGTGATTTTATCGGAATTATATAAAGCACAAGGTTATTATGACGTAGCTGAAAGAAAGTTATTACTCGCAAAAGAATTAGCTCCTGAAGAAGCTATTTTAGATTTTTATTTAGGAACTTTATTGTTTGAATCAGGTTCGATGGAGCGAAGTGTGCAGTATTTAGAAAGATTTTTAAAAAATTCCCAGGAGGAAACTGGAGAAGAAAATCGTGCAAGAGAATTATTAGTGGAAGCTTCTTTAGAAATGGGGAATGCAGAACCTTTACAAGAACTAGTATTAGATGAAGGATTAGAATCAGCTTCGAATGAATTATTAATCAGTATTGCAAAACATGATATCCAAGAAGGAAATTATAACCATGCAGAAAAAATCTATCAAGAAGTGTTATCTCGTGATGAAGAAAATTATGAAGCCTTACTAGGATTAAGCCATATTCAAATGTTTAAACATGATTATTTAAAAGCAATTATGAGCTTATCTAAAATTACAGAAACTTATCCATATGAAAAAGATCCATTCTTTAGTTTAGGCGTTTCTTATTTATCGATTGGACAAATGGAAAAAGGACAAGAAGCCTTAAAACAAGCTTATGAATTGTCTCCTGAATCATTTGAGATTCTGCAAGCTTATACAGAAGTATTATTATACCAAGAAGAGTTTGAAGAGGTACAAGATATTTTATCATCGGAGATAGAAGAAGGCTTAGAGAATGGTCAAATTTTCTATTTAATGGCAAAAGCAAAAGAAGGGCTAGAAGAATTCGAAGAAGCACTAGAGTTTTATCAAAAAGCTAGTGTGGAATTAGAAGATTCAGTAGAGTTTATTGTTGATTATGTAAGATTCCTTCGCGAGGAAGGCAGAATTGCTGAAGCAAAAGAATGGTTAGAACATGGTCAACATCTAGAACCATTGAATGAGGATTTACAAGAATTACAGCAATATTTTGAAGCATAAGGAGTGGAGAAGATGTTTCAACCGAGTTTAGAGGATAAGAAAAACTTTATTTCATGGTTTGTGTCGAATCATGCTTTAAAAAGAAGAGAAGCCCTATGGATATTAAATTATTTATTAAATCATGAAATATTATTAAAACAAATTCATTTTGTTGAGCGAGTGGATTGTACCCCAAAAGGAATGTGGTTTTCGACAGATCAAGCACCTGATGAATCGTTTTATTTTTATAAAGCAGGTTCACGTTTTAGCAATCCAGAACAAGCATTTCATGACATTCGATTGAATTGGAAAGAAGAATGTTATATTGAAATGGAATTTGAAGATGCTTACTTAACGATGGTTAAATTTGGTATACTAGAAAAGAATCCTTTTTATGAAAAAGAAAGCTCTTCAGATGAAGAGGTATACCAAGCATTAACAGAAATTCAAACAATTGTATTGAAACGAGAAATTTTAGCTCAAATTGATCAAGCGTTAGAAACTGGAAATCAAGAGCTATTTGTTAAATTAACAGAACAATTGAAAGAAATTGAAAAGTAAGAGAAAGAGAGGCGAGTGAATGTTGATTCAAAAAGAACCATTATTTTTAGAAGCATTACCTGTAATGCAACAATTAGTTGATGCAGGATATGAAGCCTATTTTGTAGGTGGTTCAGTAAGAGATATGCTCCTTCATAAGCCTATTTCAGATGTAGATATTGCTACAAGTGCAACTCCGCAAGAAGTGAAAGAAATCTTTCCTCATACAGTGGATGTAGGAATTGAGCATGGAACAGTAATGGTGATTCATCATAAAGAAGGTTATGAAGTCACTACTTTTAGAACAGAAGAAGGTTACGAGGATTTTAGACATCCAGATAAGGTAACTTTTGTTCGCTCGTTAGAAGAAGATTTAAAACGTCGTGATTTTACAATTAATGCTTTAGCAATCGGGATTGATGATCAATTAATGGATTTCTTCGATGGAATTGGGGATTTAGAGCGTCAATGTATTCGATGTGTTGGAGATGCAAAAGAACGTTTTAATGAAGATGCATTACGTATGTTTCGTGCGGTACGTTTTGTTGGTCAGTTAGGATTTAAAGTTGAAGAGGAAACGAAGAATGCTATTTCTCTTTTAAAAATGAATTTATCTAAAGTAGCCGTGGAACGGATGAAAGTTGAATTTGAAAAAATGATTCAAAGCCCTCACCGTAAAGCAGCGTTACAATTATTTGTTGAAACGGGCTTATATCAAGCGTGTCCATTATTTGATGGTAAAGACAAAATTCTTTTGAAATTAGCTGAATTTCCTTTAAAAGAGATGAGTGTCTTGCAAGCTTGGATTTTATTCGTAGATGAACTAAATTTGAGTGATAAAGAAGTAACTTACTTATTGAAATCTTGGAAGTCTTCAAATGAACAAATTCGAGATGTGTTAGTTGGATATAGAACGTATCGTGCAAGAAAAAATGCTGAGTGGAATTTCTTTTTAGCTTATGAGTGTTTATATGAAGTTGCCTGTGAAGTGGAGCAATTATTGATTGCTCAAGGTAAAAGTACTTCCATGGAAGGTTTAGAAGCTACGTATCAGTCGTTACCGATTCGTTCCATGAATGATATTCAATTGAATGGTTATGATATTATTTGTATTTTAAAATTAGATAAAAAAGGCCCCATTATTGGACAAGTATTAAAAACGGTGGAAAAAATGATTTTAGAGCAAAGTATACAAAATGATGCTGAAGTGTTGGAAACGTATGTTTTATCTCACTTTGGAGGAAAGAGTGTATAATCGTTGAAAATATTCAAGTTCAATGGTAAAATTCGAAGAGTAAAGAATAAAAAAGTGTTTTCACTGCTCATAGGGTGAAATCATGCATGAAAAAGGAGAGACTTTTATGAAAAAAGTAATGTCAGGATTACGTTTTGTATTCCGTAACGGAGAAACTTGGACGATTAACCGTCGTTTAATTGGTGATTTATGGATTAAACAAGTTACAACATCGTTTGGTCGTATCAATGGAAGTGAATTCCAAGAAATTCATCCATGTGAATCATTACGTATTGAAGTGTTTCCTGAAGCAGACCACGTAATGTCTGAAGACATTAACTTAGGTGGATTAGAATTAGGAATGTTCGAACGTGTTAAAAAATATAGTGATATCGAATTAATGGATATTTTATATTTAGATAGCGATCATCCAAAATCAGACGTGATTGTTTCAACAGATCGTGTTTACTTCCCATATAGCCCAGTAGATGAAGATGGAAATGATAATAAATACCAAAGTTCAGCTATTGGCACACATGGTCACTTATACATTGTAATTGACCCAGCGAAAACTGTGGAAGATATTTACCCAGAAATTTAAATTCGAAAGACTCTTTGAAATAGTAGTAAAGGACGCAGCAGACCTGCGGTCTCATGGATAACATACTATTATAAAGAGTCCTTCTTTTTTTATTTGCACTTATTTCTAGAATCCTAAAATATTCACTTGAAAACATCTGATAATAAATCTGTCTCTTATACACATCTGACGCTGCCGACGACCTAACACAGGTGT
>CAMYBO010000026.1 GCA_947254045.1 uncultured Granulicatella sp.
AATTAATCGTGAAACAGATGTGTTGAAGAAAGAAACACGTATGTTCCGTCAAAGATTACAAATTATGGTGGAATCTCAATTAGAAATGATTAAAAATGAAGAGTGGGATTTATTATTAAATAGCCATTCTAAAATTGAAGTATCTGCACCATCAATCGATTCAATTTTAGCAGGACGTGCTAAGAAAAATGAACAATTAATTACTCCTGAAGTAACTCCTTCATATACTCCTAGTGTTGAAGAAACAAATCCAAACAAACAAGAAATCGTTCTTCCAACTGATGAAGTGATTACTGTAGGTGAATTTGAATAATGAAAAAACGTGATACCTCGTTAGTATCACGTTTTTTTTGTATGTTTTTTCCAAATAGCATGAAGTCTAAATAAAGAATCGACAGTAAAAATCGCTAAAGCAATCATTCCAGCAACAGCAATAGTACTAGATAAGTAGTAATGAGCTTTTACGGAATCACCTGTTAAAAATGCATAAGCTGTTCGATACATTCCAGCTCCGGGAACTAGTGGAAAAAATCCAGGAATGAAAAATACTGTGACAGGAGCTTTGAAAAATCTGGCTGCTATGTGGGAAAGAAAAGCTACTGTTAGACCACTATAATAGGTGGATAATTCCATACCAGCACTATCTAAAAATAAAAGGTAAATCCACCAACCAATTCCACCAATTAAAGCAGTGTATTTAATCAATCGTTTTGGAGCTTCAAATACAATACTACTAAAATATACTGCAATAACAGAGCTAATCACTTGAAACATCATAATGGATTGACACCTCCTCCAATCAATAGTCCAATGACTACAGCAATAGAAATTGATAGAGCAGTAACGGCAGCCTCTACTGCACGAGCAGTTCCAGAGTTATAATCACCACGTAGGGTATCACGAATTGCATTTGTAATAGCTGTACCTGGCACTGCTGGCATGATTGATCCAATAATCGGAATACCGATATGAATACTTGGAAAAATTGTTTCTTGTAAATAACAAATAATAATAACCATTGGAATAATGGAAACTAAGTTAGTAATAAACATTCCTAGTCCTAATTTTGCATCAAGTTTATACACAAATGGGAGAACAATGGCTGCAATTCCAGCAACAAACATTTCTAATAAGGTAGCTCCATAAAGCGCAGCATAGCAGCCACACATAATGACTAGCCCAACATTTTTTAACCAAGCTGGATAATCTGATTCTTTTAAGTTTTGAAATTTATCATAAGCAGTGTCGATATCAATTTCTCCACTGACTAATTGACGTGAAATACTATTGACTTTATAAATGCGGTTTAAGTTTGTATCTCTATTAGGGACACGACGGATTTCTGTAATACAATCAATACAGTCATCGTCTAATGTTGCAAAGATTCCTGTAGCATTTGCGAAAGCTTCGCAAGTTGAAAAGTGTGAAGTAGATAAAATATAATTCATTGTTTCTTCTACACGATAACTCTCTGCATTACATTCTAACATAATTTGACCTGCCAACATGGCAGTATCCATCAATTTTTTAGCGTATTCTCGCATGCTGAATCTCCTTTAAGACTTAATAAGTCTAGTATACCATAAGTTTAAAACGTGTAAACAAGTCTTTCTTTTTAACTGTGTTAATCATTAGACTATAACAGATATGAAAATTTGAAGAATATTCTCTTAATATTCAACTTAGTACTGTTTTTTAAAAGGATTTTGTTGTATCATAGTTATAGAAAATTATTGGAGGGATAGTTGTGGAACTATTTGAAGAATTATCAGGAAAAATTAAAGGGAAAGGTTTGAAAATTGTTTTCCCTGAAGGAAGCGAACCTCGTATTTTAGGTTCTGTTGTACGTTTAAAAGCAGATGAATTATGTGAACCTATTTTATTAGGGAAAAAAGATGAAATTGAAGAAGTAGCTCAAAAACGTGGATTTAACTTACATGACATTACTGTAATTGATCCAGAAACTTACGAAAACTTTGAAGCTGTTGTGGAAAGTTTTGTAGAACGTCGTAAAGGAAAAGCAACTCCAGAAGCTGCTAGTGAATTATTAAAAGATGTTACTTATTTTGGTACAATGATGGTATACATGGGCTTAGCAGATGGTTTAGTATCTGGTGCAGTTCACTCTACAGGAGACACTGTACGTCCAGCGTTACAAATTATTAAAACTAAACCAGGTGTATCACGTACAAGTGGCGCATTTATCATGATTAATAGTGATAAATCTAAGAAATATTTATTCTCTGATTGTGCTATTAACATTAATCCGAATGCGCAAGAATTAGCTGAAATTGCTGTTGAATCAGCTAAAACGGCTGAATTATTTGGGATTGAACCAAATGTTGCTTTATTAAGTTTCTCAACTAAAGGTTCTGCAAAATCTGAGGAAGCATTAAAAGTAGCGGAAGCTGCTCGTATCGCAAAAGAATTAGCTCCTAACTACAATATTGATGGGGAATTACAATTTGATGCTGCGTTTGTACCAAGTGTTGGTAAACAAAAAGCACCAGATTCACCAGTAGCAGGTGAAGCAACAGTATTCGTATTCCCAGAAATTCAATCTGGAAATATTGGTTATAAAATTGCTCAACGTTTCGGTAACTTCGAAGCAATTGGACCAATCTTACAAGGGTTAAATAAACCAATTTCTGATTTATCTCGTGGATGTAACGAGGAAGATGTTTATAAATTAGCAATCATTACAGCAAACCAAGCTTTAATGGAAGCATAATCTGAAAAAATAACGAAAGCATGGAATGAACATTTTTGTTTGTTTCATGCTTTTTTGGCGTAAACAGAAACCCTAGACTAAACTTTTCAAATGTAGCAACGGCGCAAGCAGACCCGAAAGGGGCTACTGGCGACCGCACAAACAAAAAAATGTTTTTGCTTCTTGCTTTTATTACGTCCAAGTAAATGGCTATCAATGCAAATTTTTCTAAAAATATGGTACACTGAAAATAACATTGTGAAGAATTGAGGAGCCTATCGTGAAACAAAAATTATTACTATTAGATGGCAGTAGCTTAGCCTTTCGTGCTTTCTATTCCATCTTAGATCTAAACCGATTCAAAAACCAAAACGGATTACATACAAACGCATTATATTCATTTCATCGAATGTTTAAAACAATCTTAGAACAAGAAAATCCTACCCACGTATTAGTAGCTTGGGACGCAGGAAAAACAACCTTCCGTACAGAAATGTACACAGAATACAAAGGTGGTAGAGCAAAAACACCATCAGAATTCAAAGAACAAATGCCATACTTTAACGTCTTATTAGACGCATGGGGAATCCCACATTATCGCTTAAATCAATATGAAGCTGATGACATTATCGGAACATTAGCCCATCAAGCATCTAAAGAAGGCTTTGAAGTAGTCGTCTTATCCGGAGATAAAGACTTAATTCAATTAGCGACTCAAGAAATTACCGTTAAAATTACAACAAAAGGAGTCAGCGAATTAGTCGAATACACTCCAGCATTTATCAAAGAAAAATATGGACTAACACCAGAACAAATTATCGACATGAAAGGACTAATGGGCGATTCATCAGATAATTACCCAGGCGTGACAAAAGTTGGTGAAAAAACTGCCATTAAATTACTCCAAGAATACGGAAGTATGGAAGGAATTTATGAACATGTCGAAGGAATGAAAAAAAGTAAGCTTAAAGAGAATTTAATTCAAGACAAAGAATTGGCCTTTTTAAGTAAAACATTAGCAAGAATCGACATCAACTCCCCATTAGAAATTACTGTAGCAGATACACTTCGAAAAGAAGAAAATGTTGAAGAACTAATATCCTTTTATAAAGAAATGAGTTTCCAATCATTCCAAAAAGACTACTTGAATAAAAAAGGTGGGCAAATTGTTCAGGAAGAATCGATTGAAATTCAAAAAGTTCAATGGATTGAAACAGTCACAGAAAAAGAACTACAAGATGCAACAACTGTTCATTTTGAAACATTTGATAACAACTATCATGTTGAGCCAGTCTTAGCAGTCGCATTCGGTAATGAGAAACAAGTGTATGTTACTTCTATTGATTCAGCTATTCAGTCTGAAGCGTTCAAACAATGGTTAGCCGATGAAACAATTGAGAAAACTATGTTTGATACGAAATCAATGAAAGTATTCGCAAACCGCTTTGGTTTAACAGTAGCAGGTGCAAAATACGATGTTTCTTTATTAGCTTACTTAGTAGATGCCAATGAAATTGTAAACGAGATTTATGATGTAGCGAAACGATTTGGCATTTCAATCTTGAAGACTGATGAAGAAGTGTATGGAAAAGGCGTTAAAATTAAAGTGCCAAAAGAAAAAGAAGTATTTTGGAATCATTTAGCTGCTAAAATTTATGTATTAGCGACTTCTCCAAAACGTTTATTGAAACAATTGGAAGAAAATGAACAAATTCATTTATATTGGGAAATGGAATTACCATTGAGTGATATTTTAGCTCGAATGGAAATTGAAGGAATTCGAGTGGATCAGAACCGATTAATCGAAATGGGTGAACAATTCGAATCACGTCTCAAAGAAATTGAACAAACGATTTATGAATTTGCTGGCGAAGAATTTAATATTAATTCTCCAAAACAGTTGGGTGTTATTTTATTTGAGAAAATGAATTTACCAGTGATTAAGAAAACAAAAACAGGTTATTCAACAGCGGTCGATGTATTAGAAAAATTAGCAAACCAATCTCCAATGGTTGAGTCTTTATTAGAATATCGTCAATTAAAGAAATTAACGACAACGTATATTGACGGTTTACAAGCATACATCCTTGAAGATGGTAAAATTCATACACGTTTCGTACAGAACTTGACGCAAACAGGACGTTTAAGTTCTCAAGATCCAAACTTACAAAATATTCCAATTCGTACAGAAGAAGGGCGACAAGTTCGTTCAGCTTTCTTACCAAGTAAACCAGATTGGAAGATTTTATCAAGTGACTATTCTCAAATTGAATTGCGAGTATTAGCGCATATGGCAAATGACGTTCATATGATTGATGCGTTTAAAAATAATATTGATATTCACGCGAATACTGCAATGCGTGTGTTTGGAATTCAAAATCCTGAAGAAGTGACAAGCAGTATGAGAAGACAGGCAAAAGCTGTTAACTTTGGAATTGTGTATGGAATTAGTGATTACGGACTCTCTCAAAATCTGAATATTCCTCGTAAACAAGCAAAAGAATTTATTGATCGCTACTTAGAAGAATTCAAAGGCGTCAAAGAATATATGAAAAATATCGTAGCAGAAGCTCGTCAAAAAGATTATGTGGAGACATTATTCCATCGTCGTCGTTATTTACCAGAAATTCATGCAAGTAATTTTAATATTCGTTCATTTGCAGAAAGAACTGCGATGAATTCACCGATTCAAGGAACAGCTGCTGATATTTTGAAAGTAGCAATGATTGAATTAGACCGAGAAATGCAAGCACGAAAATTCCAAGCGAAATTATTATTACAAGTACACGATGAGTTGATTTTTGAAGTACCAGAAGAAGAAGTGAAAAGTTTACAAAGTTTAGTAGAAGAAGTGATGGAAAATGCTGTAAGCTTATCTGTGCCACTAAAAGCAGATAGTAATATTGGCAATAACTGGTATGAAGCAAAATAGGTTGACTATTTAGTAGAAAGGGAAAAATGAATGAAGTATAAAAGAATTGTGTTTAAAGTAGGAACAAGTTCATTAACAAATCCTGATGGAAGCTTGTCACGTGCAAAAGTTAAAGCTATTACGCAACAACTAGCGGCTTTACATGAAGAAGGACATGAATTAATTTTAGTTTCTTCTGGGGCCATTGCTGCGGGATTCTCTTCGTTAGGATTTAAAAAACGTCCAACAAAGATTGCGGATAAACAAGCTTCTGCTGCGGTAGGTCAAGGCTTATTATTAGAAGAATATACGTCTAATTTATTAATGAAAGGCATTGTTTCTGCACAAATTTTATTAACGCAAGATGATTTTGTGGATAAACGTCGTTACAATAATGCTCACCAAGCGTTATCTGTATTATTAACACGTCATGCAATTCCAGTTATTAATGAAAATGATACAGTTTCTATTGAGGAATTAAAAGTTGGCGATAATGATACATTAAGTGCGCAAGTAGCTGCAATGGTACAAGCAGACTTATTAGTTTTATTAACGGATGTGGATGGAGTATATAATGACAATCCTTCGAAAAATCCAGATGCAAAACGATTGGATACGATTGATGAAATCACTAAAGAATTAGTCGAAATGGCTGGTGGAGCTGGTTCTAGCAATGGAACTGGCGGAATGTATACGAAAATTAAAGCAGCAACGATTGCGACAATGGCGGGTGTTCCTGTTTATATTTGTTCATCCTTAAAAGAACAAGCACTTATCGAAGCTGCTCACCAAACGGTTGATGGCACATATTTTACAGCACAAGAAAAAGTGATGAAAACTCATAAACAATGGCTTGCTTTATATGCAAAAAGTAAAGGAAAATTAGTCGTCGATGCTGGAGCAAAACAAGCTTTACAAGAAGAAGGAAAGAGCTTATTAATCTCAGGTGTAAAAGCAGTTGAGGGAGAGTTTTATGAATCCGAAATTGTGACAGTTGTCGATGAACAGTATCAAGTGATTGGAAAAGGACAAACTCGCTTAAGTAAATATGCCATTTCACAGCAATTATCGAAAAATAATCGAAAAGGAATTGTGATTCATCGAGATGATTGGATGACGATTTCTGGAGAGTTAGAACTATTAGAACAAGAATTTTAAGGAGGCATGCATATTGACTACACAACAATTGTTAGAAACGGTGAATCGTTTTAAAAAAGAAATCAATATTGCTTCAACAAATTCGAAAAATGAAGCACTAGAAGCAATGGCTCTTGCATTGTTAGAAGATACAGATGCTATTTTAAAAGCGAATGCATTAGATTTAGAAAAAGCAAAAGGATATATCTCAGAAGTAATGTTGGATCGTTTGAGATTAGATGAAGCTAGAATCCAAGCAATGGCTGAAGGTATTCGACAAGTCGCTCAATTACCAGACCCAGTTGGAGAATTGATTGAAGAGACGGTTGGCGCACAAAATATTCAAATTAAGAAGAAGAGAGTGCCATTTGGTGTAATTGGAATTATTTATGAGAGCAGACCCAATGTTACCTCAGATGCAGTAGCGTTATCAATTAAGAGTGGAAATGCGGTTGTATTAAGAGGTGGAAAGGAAGCATATCAAAGTGCTTTTGCGATTGTGACAGCCTTGAAAAAGGGATTAGCTAAAACATCAATTTCTCCAGAATGTATTCAATTAGTCAGTGATACTAGTAGGGAAAGTGCGAGGGCATTAATGAAAGCAAAAGGCTTTATTGATGTGTTAATTCCTCGTGGTGGAGCTGGATTAATTCGTGCAGTGATTGAAAATGCCATTGTTCCAGTCATTGA
This sequence comes from uncultured Granulicatella sp., assembly GCA_947254045.1. Taxonomy (GTDB): domain Bacteria; phylum Bacillota; class Bacilli; order Lactobacillales; family Aerococcaceae; genus Granulicatella. Next base: position 7,449 of record CAMYBO010000026.1, read on the forward strand.
AACAGGTACAGGAATTGTGCATATTTATATTGATAAAGATGCTGATTTATCTAAAGCGATAAAGATTGTCGAAAATGCTAAAATGAGTCGTCCATCCGTATGTAATGCGATGGAAGTTTGTGTGGTTCATGAAGCCATTGCACCTCAATTTTTACCGTTATTAAAAGAAACGTTAGTGGACAATCATAGTCCAGCAGTTGAGTTAAGAGTGGATGAAAAAGCAGCTCAATACATCTCAGGAGTGAAAGCTCAAAAAGAAGATTTTGATACGGAGTTTTCTGATTATATTATGGCTGTAAAAGTCGTTAGTTCGATTGAAGAAGCAGTCGATCATATTGAAACTCATAGTACTCATCATTCGGATGCGATTATTTCAGAAGCGGATGATGCGATTAAATTCTTTACAACGAGAGTGGATAGTGCAGCCGTTTATGTCAATGCTTCTACTCGATTTACAGATGGTGGAGAATTTGGGTTAGGATGTGAAATGGGAATTTCTACTCAAAAATTACATGCTAGAGGACCAATGGGCTTAAAAGAAATGACAACTTATAAATATATTGTGTATGGAGAAGGTCAGGTGAGATAAGATGAAAAGCATTGGAATCATTGGTTTAGGAAATATGGGAAAAGTCATTGCGACCATTGCTGCAAAACATGAAACTTATCCAGTATTACTTGCGAATCGTACTCATGATAAGGCAGTGAAGCTAGCAGAAAAATTAGATGCGACAGCAGTTACCAATAAACAAGTCTTCGAACAGGCAAATGTGATTTTCCTAGGAGTAAAACCAAATCAAATTCAAGCGTTATTAAAAGAAAACAAAAATATCTTAGAGCGACGAGAGTCCATTCTATTAATTAGTATGGCTGCAGGAGTGACTTTAGAACAGTTACAATCTATGACAGATACTCGTCATCGTTGGATTCGTATGATGCCAAATACACCATTAGAAGTAGCAGAAGGTGTGATTAGTTTGTCTCTGGGGGAAAAAGCAACTTTACAAGATAAAGAAGTCTTTGTTTCATTATTGCAATCTGGTGGAACTGTAATAGAATTACCGGAAGCTCAAATAGATGCTGCTACAGCATTAGCAGGTTGTGGACCAGCTTTTGTTTATATTTTTATTGAAGCATTAGCAGAAGCAGGAGTGAGTATGGGCTTGTCTAGAGAAGTTGCGTTGCAATTAGCGACTCAAACCGTTAAAGGTTCTGCAAGTATGGTGGGTGAAATAAAGGATCATCCTGCTATTTTAAAAGAAAAAGTTTGCAGCCCAGGTGGTTCAACGATTGCTGGAGTGATTTCATTAGAACAAACAGGATTTAGATCAAGTGTTATTCAAGCAGCTAGACGTGCTAAAGAAAGAACAGAAGAATTAGGACAATGAAGAAGTGAACATGAACTCAATTTTTACTGATGTGAAAAAAATCATACAAATGTATAGGTGAAATAATCATTTGAATTGAGTTTGTGAGATTTTTGTAGTATAATTTCTGAGTTGAAAAGAGGTTTGAGTGATGGAAATTCCATTTTTAAGTGTATTCCATCACTTTCATTTTGTTACAAATTGGAGGAAAACATGAAATTAAGAAATGATATTCGTAATATTGCCATTATCGCTCACGTTGACCATGGTAAAACAACATTAGTAGACGAATTATTAAAACAATCAGAAACACTAGACGAACGTACAGAATTATCAGAACGTGCAATGGACTCAAACGATATTGAACGTGAACGTGGTATCACGATTTTAGCGAAAAATACTGCTGTTCAATATAAAGGTACTCGTATTAACATCATGGATACACCAGGACACGCGGACTTTGGTGGAGAAGTAGAACGTATCATGAAAATGGTGGACGGTGTAGTTTTAGTTGTAGATGCTTATGAAGGAACAATGCCTCAAACACGTTTCGTATTGAAAAAAGCATTAGAACAACATTTAACACCAATCGTAGTAGTGAATAAAATTGACCGTGATGCTGCTCGCCCAGAAGAAGTGGTCGATGAAGTATTAGAATTATTTATCGAATTAGGAGCAGATGATGATCAATTAGAATTCCCAGTTGTTTATGCTTCAGCATTAAATGGAACTTCTAGTATGTCAGATAATCCTGCAGATCAAGAACAAACAATGGACTATCTATTCGATACAATTATTGAACATATTCCTGCACCGGTTGATAATTCAGATGAACCATTACAATTCCAAGTATCATTATTAGACTATAATGATTATGTAGGACGTATCGGTATCGGTCGTGTATTCCGTGGAACTGTAAAAGTTGGTGACCAAGTTTCTCTATTAAAATTAGATGGAACGAAGAAAAACTTCCGTGTTACAAAATTATTTGGTTTCTTTGGATTAAATCGTTTAGAAATCAACGAAGCAAAAGCAGGGGACTTAATCGCTGTTTCAGGGATGGAAGATATCTTCGTTGGGGAAACTGTAACACCAGTAGATGCACAAGAATCATTACCTGTTTTACACATTGATGAACCAACATTACAAATGACATTCTTGACAAATAACTCACCATTTGCAGGACGTGAAGGAAAATACGTAACAGCACGTAAAATCGAAGAACGTTTAATGCGTGAATTACAAACAGACGTATCTCTAAAAGTAGAACCAACAGATTCACCAGATGCATGGATTGTATCAGGACGTGGAGAATTACATTTATCAATTTTAATTGAAAATATGCGTCGTGAAGGATACGAATTACAAGTATCTCGTCCAGAAGTAATCATTAAAGAAATTGATGGCGTAAAATGTGAACCATTTGAACGTGTACAAATTGACACTCCAGAAGAATACATGGGTTCAATTATTGAATCTTTAAGTAACCGTAAAGGTGAAATGCAAGATATGCAACACAGTGAAAATGGACAAGTTCGTATCGTATTCTTAGTACCAGCTCGTGGATTATTAGGATATACAACAGAATTCTTATCAATGACTCGTGGATACGGAATTATGAACCACACATTCGATCAATATTTACCATATATTTCTGCAAATATTGGCGGACGTAGAAATGGTGCATTAGTTTCTACAGATACTGGTAAATCAACAACTTACGGAATTATGGGTGTTGAAGACCGTGGAGTAATCTTCACTGAACCAGGTACAGAAATTTATGAAGGAATGATTGTTGGAGAACACTCTCGTGAAAATGACTTAGCGGTTAATATTACGAAAGCAAAACAACAAACAAATGTTCGTTCAGCAACGAAAGACCAAACTGCTGTGATTAAAACACCGAAGAAATTATCATTAGAAGAATCATTAGAATTCTTATCAGATGATGAATATTGCGAAATTACACCAGAAACGATTCGTTTAAGAAAACAAATCTTAAACAAAGGTGAGCGTGAAAAAGCAAATAAACGTAAAAAACAAGCAGAAGCTGAAAATAACTAATTATAATAGAAAATGACTTTGCTAATAGTAGTTATGGCGCAAGCATTCTCGTTGAAACGAGTCTCAAATTTTCCGGTGAGGCTGGGCAGTAAGTCTCAAAAATAGAAGAAAGCACGTCCCGATTTTGACTGAAATCAAAATTAGGACGTGCTTTTTAATAAATTCAGTAAAATCAAGGGAGATAAACCACCCTTGATTTATATTATTTAAGATATATTTCCTTAATCTCTGCAAATTCATCCCTAAAAAGAGCAGACCAATGTCATTATGAACTGCATTTTTACCTCTAACATGAGTTCTGCGCATGCCAAAATTGCGCTTCATTTGACCGAAAACTGGCTTAACCTCAATTTTTCGTTGAGCATATATACTACTTCCACGGTCACTATGTAACGCTTCTTTAATCGTTTCTTTATAATCAATAATAGGATAGTGTTGGAGTAATAAAGTAAAGTATACGAAAATGTTTTTAATGATAGAGGAAAACTGTTCATTACTTCTAAAATTATTAATAACATGGTAACAGACATAAGTTTGTTGAGAAAGCCACTGCATCGGAATATTTTCTTCATTTAATTGAACAATTTTTCTACCACTATACGTAGAACGAGTATAAGCGAAGAGAATTATTTTTAATAACATACGAGGATGATGAGCAGGTCTACCCATTTTTGATGTTGTATTAGGAAAGATAATAGAATCTGGAA
>CAMYBO010000027.1 GCA_947254045.1 uncultured Granulicatella sp.
ATGTTCATTATTACTCTCCTATTTTAATATTCCTAAAAACTTAATTTCACTAGACTCCATTATAAAACGACTCACAGTGACTTCTTCATAATTAATAGTAAAGAAAAAACTTTAAAAAGCTTTTCACTATGGAAATTCTTCACCTAGCTCCTAGTGAAAATTATATCAAAGGCAAAAATAAAATACAATTAGAAAATAATCTTCCACGAAGTCCCTTTCTACCCTTAGAGCGAGAGATAAAAAAATACCCCTACTCCCCTAATTCAGCCACAACTTCTTCCACATCAAACAGCTCTAGCGTACCATTTGCTTTTTCTTTTTCATATTCAGCAATCGTGTTCAACTCATGCTCTAATTCAATTCTTTCTAATAGCGCTCGTTTAAATAAAGTGGATAGATCTACCCCAACAAATTCAGCATAATTTTTAAACAAACTTTCTTCCTCTTTGCTAAGACTAATTGATACTTTCATACTGTATATTCCTCAACTTCGCTGAATCAATCTTTCCATTCCCAAATCTTACAACTCTTCTTCGCTTTTACGATACTCAACATGCAATTCATCCTTATATTCTTCACAGATTGTTTGATAATCATATTCAGATAAGCTTGCGATAAATAAGTCATAGTCTAAATTCAATTGATCTTCTTCATAGCTTTCTTTCCAAATTTCAAATTCTCTATCAAATGGTAATGTTCTCTTCCAATCATCCTCTTCTGAGAAGCAATGTTCTGAAATAAAATGTGCTAATGCTTTATAAGAATCAAAACAATAATAATCCTTCACCATTGGTAGTGTTTTTTCTAAAGATTCACTTTCTTGTTTGACTTGATTACGATGTACATATAATTGACTCATATTAAATTCCTTTTCTTCTTATATTATTTTACACTTCAAACTATAAACGAAATACTTCTTTTCAACAATCAAAATCCTTTGTTAAGTCTATCTGAAACAAAAAACTCAACGAACTCCCCTCCTCAGGAACTCGTTGAGTTTTAATTTTATAAGGGTTCATCTTCTATCGGTAATAAAACTTCAAATAGGCTTCCTTTTCCTAGTTCGCTTTCTACCGAAATTTCACCTTTTAGACGATGCACAATGGATTGAACAATCGCTAGTCCTAATCCATTTCCTTCTTGCACATGTGATTGTTCTGCTTGGTAAAATTGTTCAAAAATATGTCGTTGTGCTTCTGGAGTAAGTCCAATTCCCTTATCTTCAATCAGAACCTTAACCTGTTGATTTTCTTCAAGAATCGTAATGTTTAATTCGACTGTATCTCCAGAATATTTAATCGCATTATCAATTAAATTGGTCCAAACTTGCATCATCAAATCTGCATCGGTTCGACAATAGACAGACTTACTTGAAAAAGTTAAGTGAATTTCTTTCTCTTTCCACTTTTCCGTCATCAAAATAACTGCATGTCGAATTTGTTCATCCAATTGAACTTTTGTTTTCTGCGGTGAAAAGTCTTTTTCCATTTTTGTAAGTGTTACAATATCATCACATAAACGACTCAATCGCATACTTTCTGATTGTAAAATATGAGTTAAGTCCCTTCTTGTTGCTTCATCCAATTTTTCGTCTGCTAGTAAATCACTTACTCCTACTAATGCAGCAATTGGAGTTTTTAATTCATGGGAGAAATTCGCAATAAAATCTGCACGGTGTTGGCTACTCTTCTTTAAATCTTCAGCCATTTGATTGATATTTCGAGCTAATTGATCAATTTCATTATGATATTTCGCAGTGTCTTTTGGATACTGTCTACGATAGATTTTATGATTATAGTTTCCCTTAGAAATTGATTTAACAGATTCATTCAAATCAGAAATTGGACGTGTTAAATAAACGGATCCCCACCACATCACTAAACTTCCAATCACAATAATCGTTCCGAAAAAAATCAGTAACCAGGTCGTTAAACTTGTTTCGATTTTTAACAGATTTTTCAAGAAAAATATGACCGCTACTCCAATAAAACTGGTCGCTACTAATATTATAAAAAATAAGCGGACAAAATATTTTCGAAGTGAAAATTGAATTTCTTTTTGTTTATCCATGTTTAATTGTTCCTTTATAGCCTAATCCTCTAACCGTTACAATGTCAAAATCTTCGTTCCCTTTTAGTTTTTGACGAATTCTTTTAATACAAGCATCGACTAAACGCTCGTCATAATCTTCTTCCATTCCCCATATATCATCTAACAAATCTAATCGTGTAAAGATTTTTTCAGGATGACTTAATAATTTGTATAATAAGAAAAATTCTTTTGGGGGAATTTGTACTTGTTCTCCTGTTGTTAAATCCGTCATTGTTAAGGCATTGTAATCTAATCGAGTGTGAGTAAACGTCAGCACTTTTTCTGCTTCTAGTTGAGATCTTCTCAATAATGCTTTCACTCTTAAAACGAGTTCTTCTAATCGTAGAGGCTTCACCATATAGTCATCCACCCCTAATTTAAAAGCTTCTTCTAACGATTCTAATTGAGATTTTGCGGTAATCATTAAGATTGGCAATGTATACTTCGTTTCTCTCAATGTTTGAACGAATTCATAACCATCCATCTCAGGCATCATAATATCTGAAATGACTAAATCAATCTGTTGTTTCTCCATCAAATTCAAAGCTTCTTGTCCATTTTGAGCAGTATAGACAGAGTAATTTTCTTGCTTTAATTTTGTAGAAATCATTGTTTTAATCGCAAAATCATCTTCACAAACTAATATACTAAACATAGTTCCTCCTTATTAGGAACATTATAGCATATTTCTTACAGGCGAACTAAACTTCCTTTTTTTAACTCATAGACAGTGTCCACATATTCTAATACTGAACGGTCGTGAGTAACCATAATGGCACTCTTTTGTTTTTCTTTTACTTCTCTTTGAATTAATTGAGCAATTTCCTGTGCTTTTTCCGGATCCAAACTCGCCGTTGGTTCATCTGCTAAAATTAATTGCGGATTTCCGATAAACGCTCGTGCAATAGCAACTCTTTGTTTTTGCCCACCAGAAATTTGATTTGGGTATAAATGATAACACCCGTCTACCCCTAATTCTTTTAATAATGTTTGAACTTCTTCTTTACGTTTAGCAGAATCTTTTTGTCCTTTTAATTTAGAAACTTCTTCTAATTGATCTCCAACTGTCATATAAGACAATAATTGATGATCTTGGAAAATAAATCCTAATAATTCTAAACGTTTTTTAGTCCATTCGCTTTGCGTTACATTTGTTAAATTTTGATCTGCAATGCGTATTTCTCCTGAATCAGAAGATAATAATAATCCCGCAATCGATAAGAACGTTGACTTTCCTGAACCTGAAGGCCCTACAATCGCAACAAATTCCCCTTTATTCACGGTTAAATTCAAATCATGGAGAATTTCTCTTTTTTGCATTCCGTCCATAAATGATTTTGTAATATTTTTCAACTCAATAACTGACATTTTATTCACCCTTTCCACCAATGACTTCAATTGGATCTACTTGTTTAATTTTTAAAATCGATAACGCACCACATAATACAGAGATAAGAATAAAGCTCAATGCAATCGTGACATTTCCTTGTAAGGTCATATAAAACGGCATCGCACTTGGAAGAACTAATGCCATGGCAAATGCTAAAGCCAATCCAACTCCGACTCCAATAACTGATAAAATACCGATTTGAGATAATTGAATGGCTGTAATTTGTTTCATCGACATACCAATAGCTTTTAACACACCAAATTGTTGTAATTTTTGCAATGTTAAAATGTAGAAAAACACTCCTAAAATAGCTGAAGATGCTACTAGTAATACCCATGTAATCATCGTTAATGTCATATTTTCAGCTGTATATCCTGGGATTTTCTTAATTAGTTGTTTTGGTTGAAATACGATTAGTTGATTAGACAATTGGTCAGAATCAACCGCTTGTTTTGTTACAATTGTTTGTGGTTTCCAAGTATAATTAGGATCATTTTTTTGACGCATTGCTTCATATGTTTCTGCAGTGACAAATGCAATGGAACTATGTCCATATTTAGCATTTTTGGCAAAAGCTACGACTGTTAAATTGTCTTTTGACGCTTTATCTTGAATGGTATCTCCTACTGCAATGCCTTTTTCTTTATACGATTCATCTAATACCACTTCTTGATTCCCTAATTTTTCTAATGAGTAATTCATTGTTTCTACTTTGCTAGATACTTGATTTAAGTGATCCACTGCAAAAAATGTTACATCTTGCGTACTGTCTTCATTTTCTTTTGATAGAGAAGAACGTTGAACGACTAAGCCAAACGATTCTTCTAATTTTAATGCTTCAATTTCTGTTAAACTTTGGCTTGTAAAATTTGAAAAAGGAATCACTCCTTCTGAATCTTTTGAAAGAATATATTGTACTTCACCAAAGTTTTCAATTTGTGCAGTAATTGTTCTTCCTAATCCATTTGTTAATCCAGATAAAAAGATGACCATAAACATCATAATGACAATCAGTACCTCGATTAAAATAAATTTTTTAGGTTGATATTTAATTTCATTCCATGCTATTTTCATGTAAATTTCTCCTTTATTCTCAATTGATGTATTTACTATAAGAGAAAAATATGACCTGAATATGACATTGGAGTCATTGAGACAAAAAAATAGAATAAGAATTTTGACTTCTTATTCCATCATTTTCGTATTATTTTGTTAAATTCCGAAACTAATTCTGAGACCTTCATTTACTTTTTCCATAAAGGCATCATCGACTTCTGTTATTTTTTCAATTAATCGAACTTTATCAATGGTGCGAACTTGTTCCAACAACACCGTTGATTCCTTACTAAATTGAAACTGATCTTTTTGAATTTCAATATGGGTTGGTAAATTGGCCTTTTCATGTTTTGTTGTTATCGCAGCAACAATCACCGTTGTACTAAAATGATTCCCAACATCATTTTGAACAATTAGAACGGGGCGTCTTCCACCCTGTTCACTTCCTACTACAGGAGATAAGTCCGCTAAATATACTTCTCCTCTTTTTACCATTGATCCTTCTCCTAATCATGATTTATAAATTCTTGGCACACGATCACTAATTAAGCAAAGTGATTCGTATGAAATTGTATGGCTTCTATGAGACAATTCTTCTGCCGTTATGCCTTCGTTTCCTTCTTTTCCTAATAAAGTTACCTTAGTTCCCACTGGCATTTCATAAGGAAGACGAATCATACATTGATCCATACATACTCGACCAACTATTGGACATCTTACTCCTGAAACAATTACTTCACCAGGAGCATACGCACGAAGATAGCCATCTGCATATCCTACAGGTAATGTAGCAATCCATTCATCATCACTACAAGTATACGTAGCACCATAGCTAATCGTATCCCCTGCATGTAGTTGTTTTATATAAACAATCTCTGTTTCCCAAGTTAATGCTTCTTCTAATTGTAATGTATCCGGAAGTTTTAACCCTCCATTAGAAGGATTTAATCCATACAAGCCAATTCCCCAGCGAATGACATTGGTTGTTAATCCTTCATGCCAAATAGCTGCAGCTGAATTCGAACAATGAACATAAGTTGGGCGATGTTCTAAAGCTTCAACACACTCATTAAATCGTGCTAATTGATATTTAAATTGACTTGTATCTGCTTCATCAGCAGTCGCAAAATGAGTAAAGATTCCTTCAAAAACAAATTGCGAGTTATGTTCTCTTAAAAATTGTTCCACAACTTGAACTTGTTTTGGTGTTTGAACTCCAATTCTACCCATTCCAGTATCAATTGCTAAATGAACAATGAGTTTCTTTTCATCTGGAATGAGAGTCTGTGCTTTTTCTAACCAATCTAAGGAACTAACCGTTGTCGAAATACGATACTCACAAAGAATTGGCACATCTTCTAATCGACTAATTCCTAAAATCAGAATGGGGTCTTGAAATCCTTCTTGTCTTAATTGAATGGCTTCATCTAACAATGCCACGCAAAATCCCGAAACTCCTTCTTCACGAGCTGCTTTAGCGACTTCTATCATTCCATGCCCATAAGCATTTGCCTTTACTACGGCAAAAATATCTGTATTTGGATAATGTTTTTTTACAGCTTTAATATTTTGTTGAATCGCATTTAAATTAATAGTTACACGTGTATTCCTATGAATCGCAGGAAACATATCTTCACTTTCTTTCTTCTATATTTGAGGGAGTCTCTTCTAAAATAACGACAGCGTACGCATCATGGTTTGTATGCGTAATACTCACATGTCTTTGATAAGGGTGCGGAGCTGTTAATAGAGGTTGTCCATTTTCAGCATTTAGAATTTCAACATCTTGAAAAGAAACAGATTTTCCTATTCCAGTACCTAAGGCTTTAGAATAAGCTTCTTTAGCGGCAAATCTTCCTGCTAAATATTCTACTTTTCTTTTGATTCCTAAAGTTTCATACACAGCATATTCCTTTGGAGTTAATACTCGTTGAATGAAGGATGAATCTTGTACTACAATTTTTTCAATTCGTGATAATTCAATTGCATCCATTCCAACACCAATAATTGCCATTTCAATACTCCCTTTAAAAACATAATGTATCTCTTATTGTATCAAATGAAATCGCATTTGTCAGAATTTTTTACTAATCTTTAGTAAATTTCTCCACTAAAAAAGACGACCAAAGTCGTCTTTTCATTCATTATTTTTGACGGATTGTAAATCCTTTGTCAGATTTCTTTTTATGATTTCTACGACGAGAATCTTTACTCTTATATCCACGAGTATATCCTTCATCTAAACCACGACCACGGCGGTCTTCTTTACGTTTGAAGCTTCCTTTACCATTACGTCCACGATTATCTTTACGATCGCTACGGTTGTAGTTTCCACGACTATTGCCACGTTTACGGCTTGGTAATGGACGTTCTGGAGTGATTTTAACAGGAATTTCTGTTGGATCTTTAATCATTCCACTCACTAATAATGCTGCTAATTCATCTGCTTCATATTCATCTAATAAATACGAAATAGCTTCTTTGAAGCGACGAGTATCTACTGATTTCATCTTTTCATCAATTTGCTCAATGGCAGATTTCATTTGTCCTTCTAATGCTTCCATTTGAGTTGGTGGACGTAATGCAGTCATTCTCTTACGAGTTAAATCTTCAATGACACGTAAATAATCCATTTCATTTGGTGTTACAAAAGTAACTGACATCCCTTCTTGTCCTGCACGTCCTGTACGTCCAATACGGTGAACATAACTTTCTGGATCTTGTGGAATATCATAGTTATAAACATGCGTTACACCCGAAATATCTAATCCACGTGCAGCTACGTCTGTTGCGACTAAAATATCTAAATGATTATTTTTAAAATCACGTAAAACGCTCATACGTTTTTGTTGACTTAAATCTCCATGAATTCCTTCTGCACGATAACCACGCATTTCAAGTCCACGTGCTAATTCATCAACACGACGTTTTGTACGACCGAATACAATGGTTAATTCTGGTGTTTGAACGTCTAATAAGCGAGTCATAATATCAAATTTTTCAAAATCTTTACATTTTACAAAATATTGATCAATTAATGTCGCTGTCATCTCACTTGATTTAATACGAACATGTTCAGGTTCTTTCATAAACTGAACTCCAATTCGTTTAATATCATCTGGCATTGTAGCAGAGAATAATAATGTTTGGCGATTTTCTGGAACCAATTTAATAATCGATTCGATATCATCTAAAAATCCCATGTTTAACATTTCATCCGCTTCATCTAATACTAATGTTTCAATATTGTCTAAGCGAAGTGTTTTTCTAGAAATGTGGTCTAATAAACGTCCAGGTGTTCCTACTACGATATGTGGTTGCTCTTTTAATTGGCGAATTTGACGACCAATATCTGCCCCACCATAAACAGCTTGTACATGAATTTTTTTATCTTTTCCTAAGCGATATAATTCTTCTTGTGTTTGAATCGCTAACTCGCGTGTTGGAGCAATGACTAATCCTTGTACTTTACGATTACGAAGATTAATTTTTTGAAGCATTGGTAATCCAAAAGAAGCTGTTTTCCCTGTACCTGTTTGCGCTTGACCAATCACGTCCTTACCTGCTAAAGCTAATGGAATTGTTTGTGATTGGATTGGTGTCGCTTCCTCAAACCCCATTTTTTCAATTGATTCTAATAAGGCTGAATCTAAGCCTAATTCATTAAATTTCATATTTTCCTCCTTGTACTGCTGAAGAGAAGCACACGAGGTATTTTACCTTCACAATAAAAGTCTGGAACACCTTGAGCTCCAGACTTCTGAACATTACGAGATTATACAATATTACTTGTTCAATCTTCATGATATATATCATTACATTTGTGTAAACTTCTCAACTCTCCAAGTACTATAGCATGTTCAAAGCTAGATTGCAAAGAAAAGGCCTTTAATTTCACAAATGAAATACTGATCAAAACAAAATTATGCTTCTTTTAATGCCTCTACGACTGCTAATAATCCAGTACCATTACTTGATTTCACTAACACTTGATCATTTTGTTGTAATTCTTCTTTTAATAATTGGATTAATGCTTCTTTATCACTTTCAACATAATGTAACTGAGATGCTTCAAAACGAGATTTTAATGCTTCATATAAAGCACTCATTTCTTCTCCATATAAATACACTTCTTGAATTTTCTCTGGCAACATGACTTCAGAAATACTTGCGTGTAATGCTTTTGATTGTTCTCCTAATTCACGAATGTCTCCTAATACAACAATTTTACGTCCATTAGAAGCTACGGATGTAAAGGATTGAATGACAGATTTCATCGCAATCGGGCTTGCATTATAAGCATCATTTAAAATTTTCGAACCATGAATACCATCTACCCATTGCGTACGATTTTTTGTTAATTCAAACTGTTGGATCGCCTCAATCGCTTGTTCCAATGTCACCCCACATTCTAACCCTACTTGAAGAGCAGCTAGCGCATTATTGACATTATAGGCTCCTAATACTGGTAGCTGAACAGAATGTTTAACAGGTTTCACTAAGTCAAAAATAGTATGGTCTTCAAATAATTGAATATTTTCAGCCTGAATCACACTCTTAGTACCTTCTCCAAACGGTAAAACCTTAAAGTGTTCCTCTGCCTTCATTTCTTCTAGTTCTTGTTCTAATAAAGGCTCATTTGCAGGGAAGATGATACTTCCTTTTTCATGTAATCCTTTTAAGATTTCTAATTTTGCTTTTGCAATTCCTTGTCGACTGCCCAAATTTTCCATATGGGATTCCCCAATTAAAGTAATGACCGCTACAGAAGGTTTTGCTAGTTTGCTTAGAAACTCAATTTCACCAAAATCACTCATACCCATTTCTAATACTAATTGTTTCGTATCTTCTGGCATATCTAAAATCGTTTGAGGTAATCCAATATCATTATTAAAATTCCCTTGTGTTTTATAAACACGATAACGACTAGAAAGAACTGCTGCCGTCATATCTTTTGTTGTCGTTTTTCCTGAACTCCCTGTAATTCCAATAACATTCGGTTGAACTTTTTCTAAATACCATTTCGCTAATTCTTGGAAAGCTTCTAGTGGATCATCCACCCAAATCGCACAAATTCCTTCTGGTGGAGTTTGGTCTTGTCTTCCCCAAAAGACAGCTTTTGCACCTTTTTCGATTGCTTGTTCAATGTAACCATGTCCATCTGTTTGTCCTTTTAAAGGAATAAACAAACTATTTTTCGTTAATTTTCTTGTATCAAATGAAACTGATTCAATAACATCAAATCGATAATCTGTTTGATAATCGATTGCTTTCACAGCTTTTACAATTTGTGCAACTGTTCCGATTGCCATATTTTTACTTCCTCTCTCACAAAAAGCGCCTCTATGAGGCGCCTTTCTTATCCATTTTGTCGATCTTTATAACGTTTTAAAGCTAATTGAATTAATTCATTCACTAAATCTTTGTAAGAAATTCCTGTTTTTTCCCATAGAAGTGGATACATACTAAATTGAGTAAATCCTGGTAAAGTATTTACTTCATTAATATAAATATCATTTGTCTCCGTTAAGAAGAAATCACATCTTGTTAAACCACTACCATCAATGGCACGAAATGCCTTTGCAGAATATTCTCTTACTTTTGCAGAAACTTCATCAGAAATTTGCGCCGGAATTTCTAATGTTACGGTATTGTTAATATATTTTTCATTGTAGTCATAAAAACCACTTGTCTTAACAATTTCCCCTACAACAGAAGTGTTCGCTTCGTCATTCCCTAAAACCGCACACTCAATTTCTCTTGCTTCAATCCCTTGTTCTACAACAATTCGACGGTCATATTTCAACGCTTCAACAATTGCAGTCGTTAATTCTTCACGATTTTCCGCTTTTGAAATTCCTACACTTGATCCCATATTAGCTGGTTTAACAAATACTGGGTAAATTAATGTTCCTTCAATTTTATTATAAATACTTTCAGGATTTTGTTTCCATTGAGTTTTATTAAACGGAACATATGGTAATTGTGGTAATCCTGCTTGTTGGAATAATTGTTTACTTGTAATTTTATCCATTCCACAAGCACTTGCCAATACTCCACAACCAACATAAGGAACATCCATCATTTCAAATAATCCTTGAATCGTTCCATCTTCTCCATTTGGTCCATGTAATACTGGGAAAACAACACATTCCTCTTCTTTTAAATCATATGGAGTTACAAGTACGCCCGTTGAAACTTCTCCTTCGCTCGTTGTAAAGTGAGCTTCTTGACTTGCTTCTAATCTTAATGCTTCAGAAAAAGCTACAGGCCCCGTTAACGGTTCCCCTTTAAGCCATTCTCCTTTTCGATTAATATAGACTGGTTGAACTTCATAATAATCAAAATAGATTTCTTTAATAATTGAAAAAGCCGTTAAAATTGAAATATCATGTTCAGCACTTTTGCCGCCATAAACGACTATAATTTTCATAAACAATCCTCCAACTAGAACTATCTTATCTAAATACTTCTTTCATAGTTCATACACTAGTATATCAAATGCACTATAAACTGACAAGGCACTCACATATTTCCATAAAGCTTCAGGAAAATATAAAAAGAGCCAAGTGAACTTGACTCTTCAACAGATTTACGATTATTCATTGGCTGGTCGGTGTATCCAACATCTCAGGTACCTCAATAAGGTGCGGCAGGAACCCTTTCTGCCCTCAATGAATAATACTATTTACTAGTATTTTACGGCTTATTATTTTTATTGTCAACTTTTTTAAGTCGCCCACTAAATAATCGAGACTTCAATTTATAATCCGTTATTGTATACATACTAGGTATATAATAAAAATCCTTAGATTCATGAATTTTTAATGCCACTAAAACAT
>CAMYBO010000028.1 GCA_947254045.1 uncultured Granulicatella sp.
TCCCACAAGTTGTATTGACACTGGTTCGTGTCACAAATGTTTGTGTTTCTTAGAAAATGAAATTAATTTTTGTTTCAATTATCTTGACAATAGGATGAAAAGTATTATACTTTGCAAAGTAGATTTTAACTGAATAAGGAGGTTTGAAATGATTCGATTTTTATTTCAACAATCTATTCCAAAAAGAATTGCAGCTAGTTTTGCAATTGTTATATTGCTTGGATCACTATTACTAGACTTACCAATCTCACAATTAGAGACTTCACAGGCCACGTATTTTGATCATTTATTTACAACAGTCTCTATGGTCTGTGTTACGGGGTTATTTACTCAACCAGTCGCTTCTACTTATAATACATTTGGTCAAGTCATTTGTATGTTCTTAATGCAAATTGGTGGACTTGGTTTAATGAGTATGATTGCCTTTTTCTTTTTTGATTCAGGAAAGAAACTATCTTTAACAGATCGCTTGGCACTGCAAGATAGTTTGAATCGAGATGATACAAGGGATTTTAAAGATTATTTACGTACGATTTTTAAATATACGTTAATGATTGAAGGAATCGCTGCTATTCTTTTTTCTTATCGATTTATTCCGATGTTGGGAGTTGGAAAAGGAATATTTACTTCGATATTTTTGGCAATTTCAGCTTTTTGTAATGCAGGGTTTGATAACTTAGGAAGTAATAGTTTAATTGATTATGCAACGGATCCATTATTATCATTGGTTATTTCAGCGTTGATTATATTAGGTGGAATTGGTTTTGCAGTATGGTTTGATGTGAAAAATTCTCTTTCATCCTACCGCCGTTCCTTACAAAATAAATATCATAAAATGTTTTATAAACGATTACACTATCATACAAAAGTAGTCATTTTATTAACATTAGGGATTTTAATGGCTGGAACATTACTAACACTTATTACAGAGTGGCATAATCCTGATACAATTGGAAATTTAAATTTTGGGCAAAAATTATTAGTTAGTTTCTTTCAAACTGTAACAATGAGAACAGCAGGATTTGCAAGCATTGATTATACAAAAGCGAATCCATCAACTCTGTTACTCTATTGTATTCAAATGTTTATTGGAGGTTCTCCAGGAGGAACTGCTGGTGGTGTTAAAACAACAACTGTATTAGTCGTTTTATTATTTATTCGCTCAGAAATTTATGAGAAAAAATCGATTAATTTTAGACATCATACGATTCCTTATGAAATGGCAAGAAAATCATTAATGATTTTTATTATTTTTACAGTCTTAACATTAAGTAGTGTATTCTTGTTAAGTATCACAGATCCACAAGTTCCATTATTGTATACATTATTTGAAACGATTTCTGCTATGTGTACAGTAGGTGTAACAGCTAATTTAACACCAACCTTATCGATTCTTGGGAAAATCATTATTATGACATTAATGTTTATCGGAAGAATTGGACCATTAACGGTATTATTAAGTTTCTCAAATCGAAAGAAACAATATTCAAAAATAAAATATGCGAAAGCTCCATTATTAATTGGATAGAAAGTAGGATTAAGTATGACAAAAACAGTAGGAATCTTAGGGTTAGGCTTATTTGGTACAACGATTGTGAAACAATTAAGTCAATATGACTGTGATATTATCGCAGTAGATAGGCAAGAAGAGAATGTGAATCGCTTGGAACCTTATATTACAAAAGGAGTGATTGCAGATATTACAGATTTTCATGTATTAGAGGAAATTGGCATTAGTAATTGTGATGTAACGGTTATTGCGACAGGACGTAATTTAGAAGCAAGTATTTTAGCAGTAATGCATTGTAGTAAACTAGGTGTTCCAAAAATTGTAGCAAAAGCTAAAAGTAAAACTTCAACAGAAATCTTAATGAAGATGGGAGCTACTAGAATTATTAATCCTGAAAAAGAAACAGGAATTCGTGTTGCAAAAAATATTGTACATCATAAATTAGCGGATGTAATTTCATTAGATGAAAATATCTCTTTAGTAGAATTTTACCCACCAGTATCATGGGTCGGAAAAGCATTAAAAGATTTACATTTACGTCAACAATATGATTTGAACTTGATTGGATATCGTCCGGTAGAAAATGCACCATTAAATACACAATTAAGTGCTGATTATGAAATCCAAGAAAATGTCATGTTAGTTGCGATTATCGATAGTAAACGATTAGAAAATGCTGATTTTTTGAATGAAGATTAAAAAAAGAAAGCTCTCCAAAAGGGAGCTTTCTTTTTTTCGTTTGCATTAACAAATAACTGTTTCAGTTTGAGCATCGAAGAAGTGTGATTTATTTAAGTCAAATGCTAAATCAACCATTTCTCCTGGGTTGTGGAAGTCACGAGCATCCACTTTAGATACGAATTCAGTGTCATCTACTTTAGTGTATAACATTGTTTCAGCACCTAATAATTCTGATACAACAACTTCAGCTTTTACAGAAGATGAAGGGTATGTTTCAAGAACGATTTGTGAACCTTTAATATCTTCTGGACGAATACCGAAGATTAATTCTTTACCATTGTAACCTTTGTCTTCTAATAATTTTTGTTTTGCTAATGGTAATTGTAATGATAAACCTTTACCGTTTGAAATAACACCATCTTGTAATGTTACTTTGAAGAAGTTCATGGCTGGTGATCCGATGAATCCTGCTACGAATACATTGTTTGGAGTGTTGTAAACTTCTTGAGGAGTACCGATTTGTTGAACGATACCGTCTTTCATAATAACGATACGGTCAGCCATTGTCATCGCTTCAGTTTGGTCATGTGTTACATAAATTGTAGTTGTTTCTAAACGACGGTGTAATTTAGCGATTTCTGCACGCATGGCAACACGTAATTTAGCATCTAAGTTTGATAGAGGTTCGTCCATTAAGAATACTTTAGCATCACGAACGATTGCACGACCTAAAGCAACACGCTGACGTTGTCCACCTGATAAAGCTGCTGGTTTACGATCTAAGTATTGAGCTAATCCTAAGATTTCAGCTGCATTTTTAACACGTTTGTCGATTTCAGCTTTGTCATATTTACGTAATTTTAATCCGAATGCCATGTTGTCATAAACACTCATATGTGGATATAAAGCATAGTTTTGAAATACCATTGCGATGTCACGATCTTTAGGAGCAACATCGTTCATTACAGTATCACCGATTTTTAATTCACCTTCAGAAATATCTTCTAAACCAGCAATCATACGTAAAGTTGTAGATTTACCACATCCAGAAGGTCCTACGAATACGATAAACTCACGATCTTTGATATGTAAGTTAAAGTCTGTTACTGAGTAGAAATCAGCATTGTCGTATTTTTTGTGAATATGATTTAATTCAATTTGTACCATTTTATAAATCCCCTTTGTTTCTTATTGGATAAATTTATTATACATGAAAAAGCTTTCAAAACCTACAGTCCCCTTGCCTAAAATTTTCCCTTCATTTTTGTGCAAGTTGCTGAGTGAAATTTTGAATATAAGGATTTGTAAAAAATGAAGGGACTTCTAGTGTAATTTTATGCTTTCAATGTTATGATAGAAGAGAACAATATGATTAGAAAAGGTGATGAAATGGAAAGAAAACGTGGATTTGAAATTATTACAAGTTATCAAGATAAAGGGATTAATATCCCAAAACGTTCTACAAAACATTCAGCAGGATATGATTTTGAAGCAGCAGAAACAATTGTATTACCAAGTATTTGGAAAATGATTTTTAAATATTGTGCGGTTCAATTAAAACAATGGGTGTACCGTAGTGATAGAGAAGTAGTAGAAGCTGAATTAGAGAAAGAACAAAAGGTATTAAAACCGATTTTAGTTCCTACAGGAATTAAAGCGTATATGCAAGAAGATGAATACTTGCAATTGGCAAACCGTTCTAGTAATCCATTAAAACACTTCTTAGTATTACCAAATGGGGTAGGAGTTGTGGATAGTGATTACTATAATAATGAAGGAAATGAAGGACATATTTATTTCCAATTATTGAATTTTGGATTATTTGATAAAGAAATTCAAAAAGGTGATCGTATTGGTCAAGGAATTTTCCATTCATTCTTAAAAGCTGATGAAGATGATGTAGAAGAAGCGAATGAAAGAACAGGTGGATTTGGTTCATCAGGGGTTCGCTAGAAAGGAGTTTTTATGGCAAAAGCAACCGTTAGTTATCTCTGTTCAGAATGTGGATATGTTTCGCCTAGATATTTAGGGAAATGTCCGAATTGTGGACAGTGGAGTACAATGGAAGAATATAAGGAAGTTGCTACGAGTAGTACTAAAAAACAATCTTTAGTGAGTCATTCAGAAGAAGAAAATCGTGCAAAGCCACTTCGTATTGATCAAGTTGCATATGAACGTGTGAAACGTGTAGAAACTTCCATGCAAGAATTAGATCGTGTATTAGGTGGTGGAGTGGTTCCAGGTTCACTTGTTTTAATTGGAGGAGACCCTGGAATTGGGAAGTCTACTTTATTATTACAAATATCGAGCCAATTACAAAAAGCAGGCGGCAGTGTTTTATACATTTCTGGGGAGGAAAGTGCTGCACAAGTAAAAATGCGTGCAGAACGTTTAGGTATGCAAGCAGACGGGTTTTACATTTATCCGGAAACAGATTTACAAGCTGTGGTGACGCAAGTCGAACAATTAAAACCAGATTATGTCATTATCGATTCAATTCAAACAATGGCGCATCCACAAGCAACAGGAATTGCAGGAAGTGTTTCTCAAGTAAGAGAATCAACAGCAACATTGATGAGATTAGCGAAGTTAAATCAAATTGCGATTTTTATTGTAGGGCATGTGACAAAAGAAGGCGCATTGGCTGGTCCTAGAATGTTAGAGCATATGGTGGATACTGTATTGTATTTTGAAGGGGAAAAACATCATAGCTTTAGAATCTTACGTTCGGTGAAAAATCGTTTTGGATCCACGAATGAAATTGGCGTTTTTGAGATGATGCAAGATGGATTAAAAGAAGTCATTAATCCTTCAGAAGTTTTCTTAGAGGAACGCTTAAAAGGAGCAACAGGTTCAGCAATTGTTGTGTCTCTAGAAGGAAGCCGTCCAATTTTAGCAGAAATTCAATGTTTATTATCTCCAGCAATTTTTGGAAATGCTAGAAGAACAACAAGTGGATTGGATTATAATCGTGTAGCGTTACTAATGGCAGTTTTAGAAAAGAGGGCGGGATTATTGCTACAAAATCAAGATGCTTATTTCAAATCTACTGGTGGATTGAAACTCAATGAACCAGCCATTGATTTAGCGATTGCGATGAGTATTGTTTCAAGTTATAAAGAACAAGGAACAGCTGTAGATGATTGTTTCGTAGGGGAAATTGGATTAACAGGAGAAATTCGTCGTGTAAATCGTATTAGCGATCGTGTGAAAGAAGCACAAAAATTAGGATTTAAACGAATTTTTATTCCGAAAAATAATATTGATGGATGGGAATTTCCAAAGGGAATTGAAGTTGTCGGAGTTTCTTCTGTGAAAGAAGCCATTCAAAAAGCATTTTAAAAAATTTACCAAATAAGGAGGGTGAGTAATATGGATTTATCTTTTAGAGGTCAACTTTTTGCCAAACGAATGATTAGCCTCATCTTTGTCATTGTAGGTGGGAGTTTGGGAGTGACCTATTTACCATCATTTTGGGAATTAATAGGAATTTCCAATGAATGGTTAAATTCTGCTGTGATTAGTGTAGTGATTGGAGCTATTATTTTCTTTTTTATTTCATTCATTTTAACAAAACCTATCATGGCAGGATTTAAAAAATTAGAAAAATTAGTGAATCAATTATCTGTTACGTATTTAGTGTTTGGATTATTAGGAATGTTACTAGGGTTAGTAGTCGCTTCATTTATTAGTTTACCATTAACCAATTTACAAATTCCGGCGATTACACAAGTAGCACCAGTAGTGTTGAGCATTATTTTTGGATATTTAGGATTTTACATTGGAACGAGTCGTAGAGGGGATTTTCATAAATTATTAAGTTTAAAGAAAAAAGCAGAAGAACCTCAAGTACTTGAAAGAAAAGTGGATGATGCCTTTCATAAATATAAAATTTTGGATACAAGCGTGATTATTGATGGACGAATTTATGATATTGCGCAAACTGGATTTTTAGAAGGGATATTAGTGATTCCAGTATTTGTACTGAATGAATTACAATATATTGCAGATAGCTCTGATAGTGTGAAACGTGTCCGTGGGCGTAGAGGATTAGATATTCTGAATGCCTTACAAAAAGAATCGAAAGTTCCAGTTGAAACCTATGATGGAGATTATGATGATATTACTGAAGTGGACCGTAAATTAATTCGATTAGCTAAAGCAATTGACGGCGTCATTATTACGAATGATTATAATTTGAATAAAGTTAGTGAATTTCAAAATGTTCCGGTATTTAATATTAATGCATTAGCAAATGCGATTAAGCCTGTTGTCATTCCAGGAGAAATGATGAAAATTCAAGTCATTAAAGCGGGAACTGAACGACAACAAGGGGTCGCTTATATGGATGATGGAACAATGATTGTTGTTGAAGATGGTCAGTATTATATGAATCAAGAAATCGAGGTCATTGTAACGAGTGCGCTTCAAACAGCAGCAGGAAGAATGATTTTCGCAAAACCTGCTCATTCACAGAAGAAAATGAATAAACCTGAAGAGTAGAATCATTTAAAATATCGAAGTGAGAAGAAACAAAAATGTTTTTTCTCACTTTTTTTGCTACAAAAAAGTGACTAAAGTCATTTTAGATGGTGACTAAAGTCAGTAGGCGAGTGTAGGAATAATTTGTATAATAAGGATACAATAAAGCGAAGGGAAGAGAGAGTATGATGACCTATCAAAGAGGAAAAGAAAAAATCGTAATGGTTCTATTAGGAATACTCTTAGCTTTTATTTGTTATAAATTTTTCTTACATTAATATAAAGGAGAACAAATATGGCATACGTTGAAATTCAATCTATTACAAAATCATTTGATGAGAAAAAAGTATTAAATCAAGTATCGTTTGAAATTATGAAAGGGGAATGCTTTGGTTTATTAGGACCTAATGGAGCTGGTAAATCAACATTGATTGATATTATTACTGGATTAAAGAAAACAGACCAAGGAGATGTCTTGATTGATGGGATGTCGATTAAAGAAGACGCCTTGATGATTCGACAAAAATTAGGAGTCGTTCCACAAGAATTAGCGATTATTGAAGAATTAAATGCTGTCGATAATTTAACATATTTTGGTGGGTTATATGGCTTATATGGGAATACGCTAAAAGAGAGAATTGCAGAAATTCTAGCTGTAACTGGATTAGAAGAAAAGAAAAAAGAAAAAGTAAAAACTTTTTCAGGTGGGATGAAGAGACGATTGAATATGGGGATTGCTCTCTTACATCAACCAGAATTTTTAATTTTAGATGAGCCAACAGTTGGTGTTGACCCACAATCGAGACAACATATTTTTGACTTTTTAGAAGCTTTAAATCAACAAGGAACTACTATTTTATATACTTCGCATTATATGGAAGAAGTGGAAGCATTATGTGATCGTGTATTTATTATGGACCTTGGAGAAGAAGTGGCCTATGGAACAAAAGAACATGTGAAGGAATTAGTCGGTTTAACGTATTCTATTGAAGTAGTAATGGATCGTGTTCCACAAGGATTCGAGCAAGTAGTGCTAGATAGCGAAAACGGGATTCAAGAAGTAACAGTTTCAAATCGTCAAATGAACTTAGTCGTGGATCGTTCGATTTATTCGATGATGAAATTTATTTCTTTAGTAGAAGAAAATCACTTAGTCATTAAAAAAGTTTCAGTTAATGAAACAACATTAGAAGAAGCCTTCTTGAAATTAACGGGAAAAGCACTACGAGATTAAAGGAGAGTACTATGAAGTTTTGGTATTTTTTAAAAGTAAATATTCAGATGATGTTCAAACAGTTTCATATGTTGTTTTTTATGATTGTATTAGCTCCGCTAGTAGTAGGACTGTTTATTAATTTTTCATGTAAAAATGTCATTGAACGTAAACCGAATAAAGTAGATACATTATTATATGTAGAAAATCAAGATCAAGAAGCTTTAGGAAATATTGTTCAAAAAACACTTGAACAATTGAACGAACAAAAAATCATCACTATAACAAATGATAAAGAAAAGGCAGAATTAATTGCTACTATTCCAACAAATTTTTCTAAAATAGTATCGGAAGGACAGCAAACAAATCCAATTCAAGTACAAAAGAAATCAAAAGTTTCAACGAGTGATCAATTGACGTATGAAATTATCTTGAAAAATATTACAGGTCAATTATTCGAGCAAGCAGAATTGAAGGAATTGGTGAAGGATAAAAAACAAGTGGATGATGCAACGGCAGCTGTAGTATCTACGCAGATTCTTCAAAAAACAAATGAGGTTCTTAGTACAGAACTCTATCAACGAAATGATTATCAAACAAGTCGAATGCTGACAAGCGAGCAATATTTCTCTACGGCACAATTAACGATGATTTTGGCTATAGTTTTTTCAACAGTGGTGGCAAGTGCTGTGAAGCCTGAATTAAGTGGGCTAAATAAACGAGTGAAATTATTACCCCTTAGTGTTCGCCAAAGAGAAACGTATGGATTGATTTCGAATTTTATCCAATTTTATTTTTTTACTTTATTATATGTAGGAATTTGGAAGCTCATTAATCCATCAACTTTTAATGGCAATCTATTGGGAATTGCAGGGATTTTAGCGATTCAATTATTTGCAATACTATCGATAGCAGGATTTGTAAGTATATTTATTACGGAGAAAACGTTAGGATTATTTTCTTCTATTATCTCTATTGGATTTGTTCTTTTTTCAGGAGCTCTTCCACTCGATAAAATGAGTCCAATGTTCCATGGATTTGCAGATAATCTATTTAGAAGAGTATTAGTTGAACCAATTATTCGTATGATGCAACAAGAATCTGTAGCAGAATTTATCATAGTCTATTTGGTTATTATCATTGTAAGTTTATTCATTATGGAATTACAAATTCGTTGTTTACAAAGAAGGGAGGAATACTAATGGATTTATTAAGAGGTATCTGGTTTCATATTAAAAGAATCGTAAAGAGTCCAGCATTAATAGGTCAAATGGTGATTCTTCCAACAGTTGTGACGCTTCTAATGGTGTTTATTCAACTATCGTCTACAAATAAAAATAATACAACAACTTCTTCATCAACTCCTTCACTAGCAATGGTTTTAGAAGAAGGAAATGAAGAGTTTCAAAAAGAATTAGAAAGTTTATATTCTGAAAATATTTTTTATACGGATAAAGAAAAAGCCTTAAACGATTTGGAAAAAGGTTATATTCGAAGTGTGTATGTAGTTCCTAAAAATTTTGTTCAATCTTTAGAAAATGGACAAAAAATACAGATGGAAGTGTATAGTCGTCAAAAACAAAAAGAAGTTTTATTAGAACAAGATATTCAAGGAATTTTGCAAAAACAATTAGTCAATACAGCTCTTCAAAAAGAAGGAATATTAGAAAAGGGAGAATTATTCAAACAAAGTGAAAATCAACTGATTCATTTTGAAGAAGAAAACTCAACAACTGTAAGATATGTGTTATTGCTATTATTAGTAATGTTTTATATTTTATTTAATATCGCTTCTATTTCGTTTGACTTAATTACTTTTAAGAAAAATTATGTATTAAAACGTTCATTATTAGCGCCACGTTCAAATGCGTGGATTACAAAGAGCTTTTTAGGGGCATATTTTGTAGTCATGTTTGTTGCGAATCTATTCATTATCTTCTTTATTGATGAAGCAATGTCTGTAGGTATTCCAAATTGGTTCAATGTTTGTTTATTAGTGGCAAGTGGGATTATTTATAGTTTGAGTCTAGGATTGTTTTTATTTAGAATTTTTAAAAATCCAATGATAGCTCAACAAGTAGGGGTTTTCGGTTCCCTTTTACTTGCGGGACTAGGAATGGCACCAAAACTATTTCAGTCTGAGATTATTGATATTGTAGCGCATTTTAGTCCAGTTTACTGGTTTGTTCAAATCGTTGATCGTCAAGAATTACTTCCAGGCATTCCAATGATATTAGTCATGGCACTTGTATTTTTCACAGCTGGGAACTATCGTTTAGAAACGTATGTCGATTAAGAAGGTTTGCATCAAATTTTGAATAATGGTAGGATGAATTGAAAAAATATTAAACTAAGGAGATTAAATGCCAGTAGGAATTATTATCAATTCATTTGCCATTTTATTAGGAGGAATCGTTGGAGGGCTTGCCGGACATAAAATCCCCTCAGAAATCAAAATTCAGTTAAATCTAATTTTTGGATTATCTGCTATGATGCTAGGAATTACTTCAATTGGGGTAGTAAAAAATATTTCAGCTGTCGTTCTGGCTATGATTATAGGAACAATAGTGGGGATTTCTTGTAAAGTAGGAGTAAGAATGAATCAATTAGGTCAATTATTGGAACGTCCAGTATCAAAATTTAGCAGTGGAGGTAATGGTGGATTAAGTCAGGAAGAATTTTTGACGCAATTAGTAACGGTTATCGTATTATTTTGCTTTAGCGGAACAGGAATTTAAGGTTCGCTCGATTCTGGAATGACAGGAAATCATAGTATTTTAATTGCAAAATCTATTTTAGATTTTTTCACGGCTGCTATTTTTGCTTGTAATGTTAGATATGTCGTTTCATTAGTGGCAGTATCACAATTTATTACTTTCTTCTTACTATATCCATTTGGGACATAAATTCTATCATTGATATCGCACTAAACTAGGAGTATAATAAAATAAAAAAATCACAAAGGGGTGGTTAGGATGATTATTACTACAACACCAACAATTGAAGGACACAACATTGTTGAATATAAGGGAATTGCTTTTGGAGAAGTTATTTCAGGGGTCAATGTATTAAAAGACCTTGGAGCAAGTTTTCGTGATTTCTTTGGTGGTCGTTCTCAAGGGTATGAAGAAGAATTATTAAAAGCTCGTGAAGATGCTCTTCGTGAATTAGAAAAACGTGCAGCTAATTTGGGAGCGAATGCTGTTGTCGGAGTGAAAATCGATGCTGAAACAGTAGGTACAGGTGGCATGTTAATGATAATGGCATCTGGAACTGCAGTTGTGATTGACTGAACTCCTTATTCGAAGATAGAAATAGGGTTGATGGATTTTCCATCAACCTTTTTTATGCATAATAATGTATTACAAC
>CAMYBO010000029.1 GCA_947254045.1 uncultured Granulicatella sp.
ATGGAACTACTTTAAATGCTTCTTGCTTCCCTGCAATCATTTCTAATGCATGAGCAACACCAACTGCATACTCCCCATGTCCTGTTAAAATTAATCCAATCATACTTTTACCTCCTAATATTTGTATACTTATATACTAGTCTAGGTTTTAATAAAATACAAGAGGGAATTTAACCGTTTTCAAAATTAATTCTAAACTTTCTTTTATTCCAGATTCTCCACAATATCAAAACTTTAAGGATCCTTCTCAAATTGAAAGAGATCGTTTATGGGAAGGACATCAGTTTACTGAACAAACTGAACCTTTCTTTTACAAAATTGATGATTAACTAAATACTCATCATAAAATCATAAAATCCCGTCAGACTATAGAGCTGACGGGATTTTTGCTACTAAAAAATGCCCCTATAAAAGGGACATTAAGATTTATAACTTGTTATTCATTAGAATAATTCTTTATAGAAAGCAATTGTTTCTTCTAATGTTGGCATGAATGGGTTACCAGGTGCACAAGCATCGATTAACGCATTCTTAGATAGATATTCGAAATCAAAGTCTTTTTCTTCAATTCCTAATTCAGTTAATTTCTTAGGAATACCTACAGTTTCAGATAATGTTTCAATTTCTTTAATAGCATAAGCTGCACATTCTTCATCTGATTTACCTGCTGGATCTAATCCTAAAGCTTTAGCTACATCACGGAATGCTGCAGGAACACGTTTTGCATTTTCTCGTTCAATGACTGGTAATAACATTGCACAACATACACCATGTGGTAATTTGTAAACTGCGCCTAATTGGTGAGCCATTGAGTGAACATAACCTAAACCAGCGTTGTTGAATGACATACCACCTAAGAAGATTGCATTTACCATGCCTTCACGAGCTTCGATATCGTGACCATCTTTTACAGCACGTGGTAAGTATTCTTTAATTAATTCAATTGCACCAATTGATAATTTTTTAGTTACTCCATAAGCACCTGGTGTTACTAATGCTTCAACAGCATGTGTTAATGCATCCATACCTGTTGCTGCAGTTAATGGAGCTGGTTTAGAAACCATTAATTCTGGGTCGTTAACTGAGATTAATGCTAAACTATTTTTATCAACCATTACCATTTTAACTTTACGTTCTTCGTCAGTAATAACATAGTTAATTGTAATTTCTGCTGAAGTACCTGCTGTAGTATTGATAGCTACTACTGGTAAACCTTTTTTAGCTGATTTGTGTAATCCTTCATAGTCTTGAGGTTTCCCACCATTTGTTGCGATAATTGAAATACAGCTTGCAGCATCTTGTGGAGATCCACCACCTAAACTAATAATGAAGTCACAGTTGTTTTCTTTTAATGCGCTAACTCCATCTGTTACGTTTTTACAAGTTGGGTTAGGTTCTACATCTGAATAAACAACATATTCAATTCCTGCTTCATCTAAAGGTTTTGTAACTTTAGGAAGAATTTCACTTGATTGGATAAATTTATCCGTTACTAATAAAGCTTTATTATAACCTAGGTCTTTTACATAAGAACCAATTTCGTTTACTACTCCTCTTCCGATTAAGTTAATTGCTGGTACATAAAATGTTGACATAATGCTTCTCCCCTTAAAATATAAATAATTTTCATTTTTTTATTATTTAATCAGTGCTTATACCTATAAAACACCTTTTTTCAGAATAATATTGCCATACAAGGCACTTTCGCCCGTTTGAATCACTAGATAAGCTTTTTCAGCTTGATCATAAAATTTAAAACGTTCAAATTCTTTAATTGCTGCACCTGGATGACTTTCTTCTAATAACTTTTTATATTCGTCCCAAATTACTGGAACTGTTGTATCTCCCGGTACTACTTGCATTAATCCTGCTTGATATGAGCTATATGTGTCTAATGGTAATAGTTTTAAAATGGCTTCTAAAACAACTGGAACGCCATGCCCGTCCATACGAACAACACGTTGCCCAATGCGGTGAGCTGGAAAATTCGCATCTGCGATTACCAGCTCATCACCATGACCCATTTCCATTAAATACGCCACTAAATCAGGACTCAAAATTTTAGGAATTTGTTTTAACATGATGAAATTCCTTTCTTAATTTGTTTGAATTTTTGTTGAATATTATTAAATCCTTCAACAGGTTGAGGCTCATAACGAGTCACAACTTCCGAAGCTTTAATGAGATTTTGTGCTTCTTGACGTGAATGAATCACTTCTAATGTCAATAATTGGGAAAGAATATTTCCTAATGCACTTGCTTCTACTGGCCCTGTAATAACAAGACGATTGGTGAAGTTAGCAGTAATTTGACATAATAGTTTATTTTGGATTCCTCCACCTACCATTTGTACGGTTGTCATCTCTTGTTTTGTTAAGTCTTCTAATTGTTCAATTGTTTCTAAATAAGTTAATGCTAAACTTTCAATTACAATTCGAACAATATGTCCTTTTGTTTGAGGGACAGCTTGTCCCGTTACTTTACAAAACTCTTTGATTTTACTTTCCATATCTCCTGGCGAAGCAAATACTGGATCGTTTGGGTAAATCCATGTTTGATTATCCATTACTTTTTCAGCTAATTGTACCATTTCAGCAAAGCTTACTTCTTCACCTTGACTTCTCCAGTCACGTTGTAATTCTTGGATAATCCACATGCCGGTTGTATTTTGAAGTAATCTGTATTTGCCATCGAAGCATCCTTCATTTGTTAATCCTGATTCGAATGCTTCATCTGTAATTACTGGTTTATCAGACTCAATTCCTACTAATGACCAAGTACCACACGAAATAAATACAGTACCTTTTTCTTTTTCATAAGGAATTGCTAAAACTGCTGCAGCTGTATCATGTCCAGCTCCTGCAATTACTTTAAACGGTTCAACTTTTAAGTCTTGAACAATTCTTGGTGATAAATCTCTTAATACAGAACCTTTTTTAACTGGTGATGAGAACCATTTTGTTGGAATCCCTAGCTTTTCAAAAATTTCTTCTGAAAAATCTTGAGTGAAGACATCAAGTAACCCACTCGTACTTGCGATTGTATATTCGTTTGCAAGAACACCCGCTAATAAGTAATTAATTAAATCTGGGATAAACAAAACTCTTTGTACGACTTCTTTTAGCTGTGGTTTTTCTTGTAAATCAGAATAAATTTGCAAAATTGTATT
Source organism: uncultured Granulicatella sp. (assembly GCA_947254045.1). Lineage (GTDB taxonomy): Bacteria > Bacillota > Bacilli > Lactobacillales > Aerococcaceae > Granulicatella. The sequence continues at coordinate 3,170 of CAMYBO010000029.1, forward strand.
ATACGTTGCAGGTTGAACTCCTGTTTTCTTAAATAATTCATTTTTCGAAATTAATTGATAGAACGATTCCTCATAACGCCCCATTCGATTATCTCTGTAGCAATGCGGTTGATAGAGCAAATCTCCATTGTGATCTAAGTATGCATAGTCCACTCCCCATGTATCAACAGAAATGGAACGAATCGGAATAGAATCATTTGAAGCTTTTTTAATTCCTTGTTTGATTTCACCAAATAGGTGTAACAAATTCCAATACAATCCATCGTTAAGATTCACCGGCTCATTTTTGAACCGATGAACCTCTGATAACTGGAGGGAGCTGCCATTATAAACGGCTTGCATGACACGCCCTGAACTTGCTCCTAAATCAATAGCTAACACTTTCATTAAGCTCATGCTTTTTCCTCCATATTCTTTATATTTTATTCATATAATAATGCTTTAATTTCTTCTTTATCGATATTTGAAGCATCATACCATTTAGAACCTGTATCTACGTCTTTAACTGTTTCACCTTTAGCTGAAGCAATTGCTAATTTAACAGCTTGGTAACCAATTTGAACTGGGTCTTGAGTAACTGAACCTACAAAGACACCTTTACGGATAGCATCTTGTTGTAAAGCACCTGAGTCAAAACCAACAGCTAAGATTTTATCTTTGCCTAATTTGGATTCTTTGAAACCACCGTTTGCGTTGATGATTGCTTTAGCAGCAAATTCATTTGAACCATAAACTGCAATAGTATCTTCTTTTTCTAACACTGTTGAAGCTTCTGTTTTACCAGCAGCATCATCTACTTGTGCAGGAACACGAACTTCAATGACAACTTTTGCATCTTCTTCAGAAACATTATTTTTGAATTTGTCATGTCCAACTACAGCTGTTTTAATACCTTTTTTCTCTAATAATTCAACCATTTTATCAATGAAACCACTTGTTCTTTGAGTAATTGATAGAGAGTTTACTTCTTGAGAAACAACCCCAATACGAGCTTTTTTATCTCCAACTTTGCTTTCTAATAATTTGAATAAGTTTTCTGCAGCATTTCCCCCAGCAGCGTGGTTATCAGTTGAAGCTGTTGCTTTAATAGCTCCTTCTGGTGCACCAGGTACCCCTGAGTCAAACCCGATAATTGGAATATTTTTACTTTGAGCTTGTTTAATTGCATCTAATTCAGCTTCTGTATCTAAAGCTGCTAATGCAATAGCTTTTGGATTTTTGTTAATTGCGTTATTTAATTGTTCTAACTGTTCAGCAATCGCTGTTTCATTTTGAGGTCCTACGAATGTAATTTTAGCACCTAATTCATCTGCTGCTTTTGAAGCACCTTTGTTAACTGCTTTCCAAAAGTCATGTTGGAAACCTTTCGCAATTACTTCAACTTTAAAATCTCCACCTTTTGATCCTGCTGCTGATCCACCACCTGATTTAGATGAACAGCCTGCTAAGATTGCAGAAGCACAAGCAAAAGTGGCAATTGCAAATTTCAATGATTTTTTCATAAGATTTCTCTCCTTTTATTATCCTCTTAGGATATATACTAAAATTTTGAAACACTCACTACATTTTAACGCTTATTTTTTCTTGTTTTGACGGATTAAGATATCAGAGTAAACCGCTACAATTACTACAAATCCTGTGATGAATAATTGATAGTGTGGTTGTAAGTCGATATATGGTAAACCAATCTTCAATACTGACATGATGAATACCCCAATAATTGTACCAATTACTGAACCAACACCACCGGCTAATGAAGTACCACCGACTACTACCCCAGCGATTGCATCAAGTTCCATACCGTTACCAGTACCAGGAAGAATTGTTGAATAAGTTGCTGCATATGCGATACCAGCTAAACCAGCTAATAATCCACTAATCACATAAGCTGTACCTTCCCATTTGATTACATTAACCCCAGAAAGTCTTGTAGCTTCTTTGTTAGAACCAATTGCAAAGATATAACGACCAACTTTTGTTTTATTTAAAACAACTGCTGCTAAAAGTGCTACCACAATCAGTACAATCAACCCTGTTGGAAGATTATCTTGAGTTCTGAATAAGTCTTTATACCAACCTTCACCAGTTCCACGTAATGGGAAAGTGATACTTTGTACATTAGATACGATTGAACTTAAACCACGTGAAATCATCATTGTACCAAGTGTTGCAATAAATGGTGGTAAACCAAATTTTGCAATCAATACTCCGTTGAATAATCCGAATACACCTCCAATCACTAAAATTGCTAAAAGTGCTAACCATAAAGGCCAACCCATTTTTGTATGGAGCACACCACCAGTAATAGCAGCACACATCATTACAGTACCGATAGATAAGTCAATCCCACCAGTGATAATAACGAATGTTACCCCAATAGCTAAAAACCCAATGTAATACGATGCATCTAAGATGCTGACTGCTGTATCAAATGAACGGAATGATTCACTTGAGATTGCAAAAAATCCGAAAATAACAATCAATGCGATTATTGCGATTAATTTTTGTAGCCCAACTGTTTTTACTAGTTTAGTCCAGATGGAGTTTCTCTCTTCCATATTTATACCCCTCTTCAATTAACGATCTGTAGCTAAAGCTAAAATACGTTCTTGTGTTGCTTGACTAATGTCAAGTTCTCCTGTTTTACGTCCTTCACACATAACAACAATACGGTCACTCATACGTAGTATTTCTGTTAATTCTGAAGAAATCATAATGATTGATTTTCCTTGAGCAACTAGCTCATTCATTAATGTATAAATCTCACTTTTTGCCCCAACGTCAATTCCTCGAGTTGGTTCATCAAAGATTAAGATGTCACTATCTTGTTCTAACCATTTTGCAATAACCACTTTTTGTTGGTTACCACCTGACAAGTTACGAACTAATTGTTTTGAGGATGGTGTCTTCGTTCTTAATGATTTAACGAATTTATCACTTGCAGTTACAATTTCTGAATCATTAATCAAGAAATTATGCACATATTTGTCAAGATTTGTCATGACTGTATTGTTAGCAATTGTCATATCTACAACACATCCATAACGCTTACGGTCTTCTGATAAGTAACCAATACCTTCACGGATAGCATCTTGAGGTGATTTAATATCCACTTCTTTTCCGTTAATCTTAATGGTACCGCTATCTTTTTTGTCCGCACCGAATAATAATCGAGCTACTTCTGTACGACCTGCGCCCATTAAACCAGAGAAGCCTAAAATTTCACCTTTTCTTAAGTTGAAGCTTACATCTTTTACAGAACTTCCTGCATTTAAATGTTCTACTTCTAAAATTACTGGTGCATCTGCTGCTACTGCTGATTCATCTTTTGGATCTTCATAAATTGTACGACCTACCATCATGGCAATAATTTGATCTTTTGTCGTATCTTTTGTATTCACTGTTCCGACATATTCACCATCACGCATAACCGTTACTCGGTCAGTAATACGAGCAATTTCGTCCATACGGTGGGAAATATAAGTAATTCCTACACCTTTTTGACGTAAATCATCAATAATTACGAATAATTCATTGATTTCTGATTCTGTTAAAGCTGCAGTTGGTTCATCGAATACAATTACTTTAGCATCCATCGATAACGCTTTTGCAATTTCAACCATTTGTTGTTTCCCTACTGTTAAATTACCCACTTTTTCTTGTGGATTAATATCCAGTTTTAACAAGTTAAATAGTTCTTTAGCTTTTTTATTAGCAGCATTATCATCAATGAAAAATCCTTGATTAATTTCTTCACGACCAATGAAAATATTTTGTGCTACTGTTAAATCATTCATCATATTTAATTCTTGGTGAACAATAACAATACCATCATCCATTGCTTCTTTTGGCTTTGAATATTCCACTTGTTTTCCGTTATAGTGGATTGTTCCTTCATTAGCACCGTAAATCCCTGTAAGAACCTTCATTAATGTGGATTTCCCTGCACCGTTTTCACCCATTAGGGCGTGTACTTCTCCAGCTCTTAAATCGAAATCTACACCTTTTAAAGCTTTAACGGGGCCAAAGCTTTTAACGATTCCCTTCATTTCAAGAATAACTGGATTACTCATGCGTTTCACCTACCTGTTCCAGTTTTATAACGCGCTCTTGGAGCGCTTTCATTTGTGCTTGTTGTTCAACGACGATGCCAACCATTTCGACGAGTAAGTGACTATTCATAAAGTGATCCTGTGCATGTACAGCTAGTAATGTTGGAGCACTTGCTTCCCCTTTAATTTCTAGTTGAATCATTTCCGTTTGAATATTGTGAGCTTCTACTCCACTAGCTTTTGCTTCATCGAGTAACTCTCTTGCAGATGAAATATCACCTGCAAGAGCACTCTTCATGGATTGCATTGCTAAAGTTGTCACTTTACTACTTTTTACTATAAGTTGCATCAATCGTCTTGTTTCTGCTTTTTTAGTATCACTCATAGGCTTATCCTAATAATTCAATACCTTGTTTAAGAACTTCTTCTCCACGCATATTTTCAAAGTCTTCATCTGAAATTACGGCAACTGGAATATCAAGGTTTGCTTTTGCTTTTTCTTCAAGATAAGCTAATTGAGGTGATAAAAGTAGAACATCTACATTTTTTAAATTATTAACACCTGTAATTCCGACTGAGTAGAATGAATAATCTAATTTATCACGATAAATCACTTCATGAATTCTTTCTACTAACATACTTGTTGTTAAACCACCAACACAGGCTAAAATAATTGTTTTTGTCATACTAATACCCCTTTTATTTATGAATTGGACCTAATAATTGGCAAGCACGATAATCAGCTGATTCTAAATCTTCTGTTCCGAATAATGACCAATTTTTTGGTCTGAAAATATCTTCTTCAGGTACATTGTGCATATTTACTGGGATACGTAGCATAGAAGCTAATGTAATTAAATCTGCACCAATATGTCCATAAGAGATTGCACCGTGGTTAGCACCCCAGTTATTCATGACATCATATACAGACTTGAATGCGCCTTTACCTGTTAAGCGAGGAGCAAACCATGTTGTTGGCCAACCTGGATCTGTACGGTTATCTAATGTATCGTGAACTTCTTCTGGTAATTCTAATGTGTAACCTTCAGCAATTTGTAATACTGGTCCTACACCTTTTAATAAGTTTAAGCGAACCATTGTTACAGGCATATTTCCTTTTGTTAAGAAGCGAGTTGAGTAACCACCACCACGGAAGTATTCTCTGTTCGCTGCTGGGAAATCAGTATTTTCAAGCATTGCATCCACTTCAGCTTGAGATAGTTCCCAGAATGGTTTCATAACAGCTTCTCCATCACGAGTAGCTTGACCAGTTCCATCTAAAGTACAAGAACCTGAGTTAATTAAGTGTAAGAATCCATTTTCTGCATGACCTTCTAACTTATGTCCTGTTACACGTTCAACTGCTTCTGGGCTCCAATAAGTACGAACGTCTGCGAAAATTTGAGGTGTATTTGTTAATAAGTAGTTGAATAACATTGATACACCGTTTAATGAATCATTTTCAGTTGCGAAAATGTAAGGACGACGGATACCATTCCAGTCAAATTGAGTATTTAAGAATGTCTCCATAAAGTCCCCATTAGGGAAGTGGTCTGTCCATTGACGTTGACCTTGGAATCCACCTACTAAAGCATAGTGACCAACAGCTTCTTCTTCAAAACCTAGTTCAGCTAAGCGAGGGTTACCAATCATTAAGTCACGTCCAATCATGAACATTTTGATAACAAATTCCCATTGTTTATCTTTTTCTTCACGACTTAACACTAAATCTTCACGGTTATGGTCAAATCCTTCTTTAATATTTTCTTTAACCCAAGCAAGAGCACGTTCGAATTCTTCATGGTCATAAATACCACGGTCAATACGACGAGTAAATTCTGTCATATCTACTGATTCATTACGCATTCCTAAATATTCTTGGAAGAAATCAGGATTTACGATTGAACCACCAATACCCATTGATACGCTACCCATTGATAAGTAAGCTGTATCTCTCATTAATCCTGTTGCAAGAGCTGCTCTAGCATAACGTAAGATTTTTTCTTTTACATCTTCTGGAATTTCTGTAGTTGATGCTTCTTGAACATCTTTACCATAAATACCAAATGCTGGAATTCCTTTTTGAGCATGAGAAGCAAGAACTGCTGCTAAATATACAGCTCCTGGTCTTTCAGTTCCATTGAATCCCCAAATAGCATGTGGAATATCTGGCGACATATCCATTGTTTCACTACCATAACACCAACATGGAGTTACTGTGATTGTTGCACAAACATTTGATTTTTTGAATAATTCATGTGAAGCTGCTGCTTCTGGTACACGTCCAATTGTTGATGGTGAAATCACACATTCAACAGGTTGTCCATCCGGATACTTCAATGTTGACTCTAGCAAAGCTGCTACACTTTTGGCCATATTCATTGTTTGTACTTCTAAAGATTCGCGAACCCCTTGACGACGGCCATCGATCGTAGGACGAATCCCGATACGTGGATGTTGTATCATTTTTTCCTTCCTCCTTGTTTATACCTTTTGTCAGCATTCTTTAATCCATATCCTGAATGTCTGACTATTTTTTATAACTTCCTACCATTTAAAATATTTGTTTTAAGAATTACACCCTCCTTAATTTTATTGATACCTGTTGGCGTTACGATGATGGAATAATTATCAAATCGAATAGAGATATTTTAATCTGTTGTACAACTCTTGCTAATCATACCTTTTAGCGTGAATATCACAAATTCGATTTTTTAAACTACTTGCTCATCAAATGTCATAATAGTATCCTCTTTTTCTTGATTTCATCATACCAACATTAGAAAGCGTATACAATAGATGAAAGCGCTATTGGAATTTCGCCAAAATATGTGCTATAATTTGTTCAAAAGTGTTCATAATTGTTCATAATTGTTCAAGGTGTACTATATCAGGAGGGGTTATTATGGTTTCTTATGAACGAATGTCCAAAATCCTAGATATTTTATCAAAGAGAAAAATGATATCTACGATTCAATTGGAATCTCTTATGTATTGTTCAACTTCAACCTTAAGGAGGGACTTAATTCAGTTAGAAAAAGATGGGAAGATTATTCGGACTCATGGGGAAGTCAGATTAGTCACAACTAATAATGTGGAATATACTTACGAAAGTCGAAAACAAGAAGAAACTTCAGGAAAAAAGCATATCGCCGAAACTGCTTCAACTTTTTTAACGGATAATCAATCGATTTTTATTGATAGTTCATCAACAGCTGCAATGCTCGTTCCATATTTTGCAAACTTACAAAATTTACGTGTCATTACAAATGGACTAGAGATAGCTCGTCAATTAAATAATTATGATAATATAACGTTATTTTTCTGCGGTGGACATATTGATTACGGAACAAATTCTGCATTGGGAGATTTTGCCAATCATTTTATTAATAATTTTCACGCTGATATTTGCTTTATGAGTTGTAGAGGATTAGATCGTTTTGGTGCTTATGAAGCTAACTATAATCAAGCTTTATTAAAGCAACAAATGATTGCCAATGCAGACCTTACGGTATTATTAGCAGATTCTTCAAAGTTTAATACGAGTCACTATTTTAAATTAGCTAATTACAATGTGATTGACTATATTATTACAAATGAAGCACCTGTAGATTCATTCCAAGACACTGTTACTAAGGAATGCGAAATTCTTTGGTACTAGCTATTAAATCGTTATAAAAATCTTTGACCTTTTTTGTATTTGGTTTTTCATCAAAGCAAAAAAGGATTTTTTAGTTCGCCGATTGTAAAATTAAGCTAGAAAAATAAATTCAAAAAAAGAGTCAATAGGATACACTAAAACCAAATTAATCACGACAAAAATAAGGAGTGTTTCATATTGACTTACAACCATATTAGCATAGATGAATTAAATTGGATAGAGGCTTATTGGGAAAGAGGAGAAAAAGTTCTAAGAAACACAAACATTTGTGACACGAACCAGTGTCAATACAACTTGTGGGA
>CAMYBO010000030.1 GCA_947254045.1 uncultured Granulicatella sp.
ATTGTAAGCAAAAAAATTGCGTTTACATATGAAAGAGTGTTATCCTTTAAATATCAAACAGTACTTATAACTGTACTATATAGGAGGAATTAATTATGACTTATGAATTACCAAAATTAGCGTATGAGTTCTCTGCATTAGAACCTCACGTGGATGCTTTAACAATGGAAATCCACCATGACAAGCACCACAATGCTTATGTAACAAACTTAAACGCAGCTGTAGAAAAACACCCAGCTTTATTTGAAAAAAGCGTGGAAGAATTAGTAGCAGACTTAGCATCTGTACCAGAAGATATTCGTGGAGCTGTTCGCAACAATGGTGGTGGACATGCAAACCATAGCTTATTCTGGACAGTTATTTCACCAAATGGTGGAGGCCAACCTACTGGTGAGTTAGCAGCAGCAATCGATAAAAAATTCGGTGGATTTGATGCATTCAAACAAGCATTCTCTCAAGCTGCAGCAACTCGTTTTGGTTCAGGTTGGGCTTGGCTAGTTGTTTCAAATGGTGAATTAGAAGTAGTTTCTACTCCAAACCAAGATACCCCATTAACAGATGGTAAAACTCCAATTTTAGGTTTAGATGTTTGGGAACATGCTTATTACTTAAACTACCAAAATCGTCGTCCTGATTACATTGCAGCATTTTGGAATGTAGTTGATTGGAATGAAGTAGCTCGTCGTTATGAAGCTGCAAAATAATTTTTAAATAATTTTGAATTGTTAACTCTTTGAGATTCCATGGGGAAGCTTGGAGAGTTTTTTTAGTGTGGAAAAGATTTTCTTTAATAGACTTCCCTGGGTATAGTAGCTGGGACGCAAGCAGCCAGCAGAGCTGTCTCATTGCTAAAAATCGATCCTTGGTCTCGATTTTTCCCGTAATAAAAGCTAAATCGGCTTTTATTACTTTAGCTACTATGAGAAGTCTTTGGTTTGTGTCATAGGAGATACGTTTATTTATGATTTTTCGTAGCATAAGAAGATGGGGTGAGAATTGTCTTTTTTCTTGTACTTCGTGACAGATATTGGACTATCGTATATAATAGAGATACGTGTAAAAGAATTAGAACGAATAAAAAGAAAAATAGAGATATTTAAGGAGGAACTTATGCGAGTAGGGATTTTTACAGACACCTATTTCCCTCAAGTCAGTGGTGTTGCTACGTCTGTGCGCGTATTGAAAGAAGAATTAGAACGTCTCGGACATACGGTTATTATTTTTACAACAACCGATCCAAACGCTACGATGCCAGAATGGAATATCGTTCGCTTAGGAAGTATTCCATTGTTTTCATTTAAAGAAAGAAGAATTGCCGTTCAAGGTTTTATTGAAGCTTATAAAGTTTCTCAAGAATACGAATTAGATATTATTCATACACAAACAGAATTTAGTTTAGGATTACTTGGAAAAATTTTAGGAGCAATGCTTGGAATTCCAACAATCCATACATACCATACAATGTATGAAAAATATTTACATTATATTGCAAATGGAAAGATTTTAAGACCAAGTCATGTGGCATATATTTCAAAAAATTTTTGTAATCAAACTCGTGGAGTGATTGCGCCAAGTCAAATGACAAAAGATAAATTATTATCTTATGGAGTGAACCAAGAAGTTCGTGTTATTCCAACAGGTGTTGAAATTCCAGAAATGAAACCAAAAGTTGCAGAAGAATTACGTGAAAAGCTAGGCTACACAAAAGAAGATAAAGTACTATTATCCTTAAGTCGTCTATCGAAAGAAAAAAATATTGCGGCAATATTAGATGCAATGCCTACTATTTTAGAAAAAGATGCCTCAGTAAAATGTTGTATTGTTGGTGGAGGCCCAGAAAAAGAAGAACTGGGAAAACAAGTGGAAAGATTAGGAATTGCTCCATATGTACAATTTGCAGGTGAGGTAGAGCATCAACATGTATCTCAATATTATCAAATGGCTGATTTATACGTAAATGCTTCTGAATCAGAAAGCCAAGGATTGACTTATTTAGAAGCTTTAGTCAATAAAATTCCAGTTATTGCGAAAAAAAATGATTATTTACAACAATTTATTACAAAACCTGAATTAGGAATGTTGTTTGAAAAAGATTCAGATATTGCTTCAAGCGTATTAGCTTATTTAGAATGTAGTAAACAATCTTCTAGTCAAGTTCAGGAATTACAAAATCAATTGTTAGAAGAAATTTCTTCTGTAACATTTGCTAAAAGAGTAGAAGCTTTTTATGAAGATGCAATTAGTCATTATCAATATGATAAAGAAAATACGAAAACTTGGTTAGAAAAGATGAATTTCTTCAAAATCTATGACGATGATAAGGAGACTGAAGAATGAAGAAAGTAGGATTTATCGGAACAGGCGTAATGGGGTCTGCTATGGTGAAACATTTATTAAATGCCGGTTATCCAGTTACAGTATATAATCGAACAAAAGAAAAAGCGCAAGCAGTAATTGATGCTGGAGCTAAATGGGCAAATAATCCAAAAGAAGTAGCAAGTCAATCCGATGTTGTATTGACAATTGTAGGTTATCCAACAGATGTTGAAGGAGTATATTTTGGAGAACAAGGGATTTTTCAAGGTTTACAAAAGGGTACAGTTCTTATTGATTTAACAACAAGTACGCCTTCTTTAGCGAAGAAAATTGCAGAAGAAGCTGAAAAATTTTCTTGTGAGGCGCTAGATGCTCCAGTTTCTGGAGGAGATTTAGGTGCCAAGAATGGTACATTATCTACAATGGTTGGCGGTAAGGAGTCTGTTTTAGAAGAAGTACGTCCTATTTTAGAGACCTTTTCAAAAACCATTACGTTACAAGGAACAAACGGAGCTGGTCAACATACTAAAATGGCGAATCAAATTATGATTGCTGGTACAATGACAGGTTTAGTTGAAATGTTAGTATATGCAAAAGCTGCAGAATTAGATTTAGAAAAAGTGCTTCAAACAGTTGGAGCAGGAAGTGCCGCTAACTGGTCACTATCGAATTATGGTCCAAGAATTTTGAAGAAAGATTATAGTCCAGGATTTTTTGCAAAGCATTTCTTAAAAGACTTACGAATTGCCATAGACGAAGCTGAAAGAATGGGATTGTTTTTACCAGCAACCTTACAAGCAAGAAAATTATACGAAACAGTTTGTGATGATGGCTTTGGAGATTTAGGGACACAAGCACTCATCCATTTATATTGGACACTTCCTGAATAAATTTATAAAAAAGTATGTTTTTTAAAGGGATTTTCATATAATCTAAAAAAGTTTTATGGTAGAATAGGAATTAAGAAAGCTGAAAGGGGTAAAGCAACATGAAACCTTCACAACTAGTTGCGATTGTGCAACGTCTACAAACAATGGCGGATCAAAGCACGGATATTGAAATTCGTCGTTTTGAAAAAGATGGTGTTGAAAAATGTGTTGTGACATTTAATCAAGAAGCGGATAGCTTTGAGTTAGAAGATTGTGAGACAAAACAAACATTCCAATTTGATGATATTGATTTAGTCGCAATTGAAATTTTTGAACTATTACAAGATTAATGACTTTGTGATAAACCACGGCGCCTATAAAATGTGTGCTGTGGTTTTTCAATATTTATACGTCAGAAAAAGTGGAGATTACGATGAAAGTAGAAAAAATTGGTTTATTTGGATTTGGAACAGTTGGTAGTGGTGTTTATCATATTTTAACAAAACATCAAGTATCGATTGAAAAGAAAACAGGAGTTTCTCTACAAATTGAAAAAGCTCTTGTAAAAGAACCAGAACTTTTTGAGGATCAAATTCCAGGAATTACATTTACTTCGGATGTGGACTATATTTTAAATGATGAAGAAATTTCTATTATCGTAGAAGTTTTAGGAGGAGTAGATTTTTCCTTTAATTGTGTGAAAAAAGCTTTAGAATCTGGAAAACATGTGGTAACAGCGAATAAAGATTTACTAGCAAAACATGGTGTTGAATTATCTCAAATTGCTAGAGAAAATAATGCTATTTCAGTAACAGGAGATGCTTTAGGAGAAATTTTATTATACGGAAAAGGAGCCGGTTCACACCCAACTGCATCAAGTATTGCCCAACATTTACAAGAACAATTACCAAGCAAATTAGGAAATTATGAAATTCGAGTATTAACTGTCGATTAATTAGGCGTTCGAGTTGAAAAAAGATAATAGATAGAGGGAAAATATGTCCATTAAACTTATACCAACGTGGTTTATTAAAGATTATTTATCCATTTCAATTGAGTTTTTAAAAAAGAAATCGATAAAAACTATCTTTGCAGATATTGATAATACATTAGTGGAGTGGGATGAATTAGATACAAATGCTACCTTAAAAGCGTGGGTTCAACAATTAAAAGAGAACCAAATTGAAATCATTTTAGTGTCCAATAATCGAAAACATCGTATTGAGAGAGTAGCAGAACAATTAGGAGTTCCGTATGTCTTTCCAGGACTAAAACCACTGCATAAAGGATTCAAAGAAGCGTTGAAGCAAACGACTGCAACAAAAGAGGAAATTGTGATGATTGGAGATCAGTTATTGACAGATATTTTAGGAGCAGGAACGTTTGGCATTAAAACGATACTAGTCAAACCTTTAAAGTTATCAGATGCTAAGAAAACAAGAATCAATCGATTTTTTGAAAATTTAATCTTAACGATATTATATGGAAAAAATTACTCAGAGAAATGGGAGGAGGATATCCATGACTGAAAACCACTATTTTTGTATGGGATGTGGTGCGACGATTCAAACAGAAAATCATGAAGAAATCGGCTATACTCCAACAAGTGTGTTGACAAAAATGTTAGAAAAAGAAGAACCCGTTTATTGTCAACGTTGTTTTAGACTTAGAAATTATAATGAATTACAACCTGCTTCTTTAAGTGACGATGATTTTTTAAAAATGTTATCTTCGATTGCAGAAGAAGATGCACTAGTTGTTTATGTGGTCGACTTGTTTGACTTATATGGTAGTATGATTTCTGGCTTAAAACGATTTATTGGAAATAATCCAGTATTATTCGTTGCCAATAAAGTGGATTTATATCCAAAATCAGTGAATCGTAATCGATTGAAAAATTGGATTGAACGTTTTGCAAAAGAATATGGCATTCGTCCAGTTGATACGATTTTAGTAAGTGCAAATAAACGCATTCAAATTGACGAATTATTAGATAAAATAAATGAATATCGCCAAGGAAAAGATGCGTATGTAGTAGGGGTAACGAATGTAGGGAAATCTACTTTGATTAATAAATTAATTCAAAGTATTGGTGGAACAAAAGATGTGATTACAACTTCTCAATTCCCGGGAACTACATTAGGGCAAATTGATATTCCGTTCGATGAAGACTCAAGCTTAATTGATACACCGGGGATTATTCACCGTCATCAAATCGCTCACTATTTAGCAGAAAAAGAAGTGAAAAAGGTATTACCTCAAAAGGAATTACAACCAAAAACTTTCCAATTAAATGCAGAACAAACGATTTTTATTGGTGGACTTGTACGAGTGGATTATACAAAAGGAGAAAGAAATTCATTAACATTCTACACTCCACAAACGATTGAATTACATCGTACAAAATTAGAAAAAGCAGATGACTTTTATGCAAGACATAATGGGACGATTTTAACACCTCCTACAGGAGATAATGTGAAACAATATCCAGCTTTACAGAAGACAGTCTTTTCAGTAAAAGAAAAATCAGATATCGTCATCGCTGGTCTAGGATGGGTAACCATTCAAAAACCAGGAACCATTGAAGTATGGAGTCCGAAAGAAGTAGACGTCATTAAACGACCATCGATTATATAAGAAGGAGGGATTGGATTGGAATTAAAAGGAAAAGAAAGACAATTTTTCAAAAAAGAAGCACATAGTATTAAACCGATTTTTCAAATTGGAAAAGGCGGTTTAAGTGAAGAAATGATTCAACAAATCCAATTTGCGATTGAAAAACGTGAACTAATTAAAGTTAGTTTATTACAAAATACAATGGAAGAACCTCAAGAAGCTGCTGAAGTATTAGCAGAACAAACAGGTAGCACGATTATTCAAGTGATTGGTCATACAATTGTATTATATAAACAAGCTAGAAATCCAAAAAATCGTGATATTTCGATTCGATTTGCAGAATTTGTAAAAAGAGGGCGATAATATGATGCAATCCATCAAGCTTTGTCCAAAAGTAAAACAAAATGATTTTAGTGGAAAACAAAAGCGTGTTGGAATTTTAGGAGGAAGTTTTAATCCTCCTCATGTAGCACATTTGATTATGGCAGAGCAAGCTAGAGTTCAATTGAATTTAGATAAAATCTATTTTATGCCGAGCCATATTCCACCTCATGTAGATGAAAAGAAGACGATAGATGCCAATTATCGAGTAGAAATGACGCAATTAGCGATACGAGATAATTATCATTTTGAACTTGAAACGATTGAGTTAGAACGACCAGAAAAAAGTTATAGCTTTGATACGATTCAACTCTTAAAAGAAAAAAATCCAGATGTGGATTATTACTTTATTATTGGTGGCGATATGGTAGATTATTTACCAACTTGGCATCGTATTGATGAGTTAGTTCATGAAGTTCAATTTGTAGGAGTTTGTCGTCCAGGTTATCCAAAAGAGACTCCATATCCAGTATTATGGATTGAAGCGCCTCAAATGGAAATTAGTTCAACACAAATTCGTAAAAATGTGTTATGGGGACAAAGTATTCGTTACTTGGTTCCAGAAAGTGTAGAAGAATATATATTTGAGAAAGGACTGTATCAAGAATGACAGGTTTAGATTTTTCTCCATATTCTTCTTTGAGTCGTGAAAAAATTTTACTTCAAGTTCGCTCTCAAATGAGTCAAAGAAGATTTGACCATTGTTTAAGAGTGGAAAAGAAAATCATTGAATTAGCAACATTATATGGAGTAGATATTACAAAAGCTTCTTTAGCAGCTTTAATTCATGATTATGCAAAGGAAAGACCCTTAGAAGAATTACAAGAATTAGTGGTCAAAAAACAGTTGTCAGAACAACTTAAAAATCAATCTTCTGAAATTTTACATGGACCAGTAGGTGCAGAAATTTTAAAAGATGAATTAGGTATACAAGATGAAGAAATTTTAGACGCTATTCGTGAACATACGATTGGTGGTACATCAATGACTCTGTTATCAAAATGTTTATTTGTAGCAGATGCCATTGAAGATGGAAGAAATTATCCAGGAGTAGAAGAAGCAAGAGTGCTTGCTCATCATAATATTGATGAAGCAGTTCGATATTTAGTAAGACATACTTTGCAGTATTTAATTGAAAAAGAAGTATATATATATCCTGGAACATTAGAAGTGTATAATTATTTAGTAATAGAAAGAGGAAACTTATGACAGAAAATCGTAGTAAACAATTATTAGATGTAGTATTAAGAGCAGCGGATGATAAATTAGCGCAAGAAATCGTTGCCTTAGAAGTGGGACACTTAACACCTGTGGCAGATTACTTTGTCATCACTCATGGGAAAAATGAAAAACAAGTACAAGCGATTGTAGATGCGATTGAAGAAGAAGTACATAAAGAAGGCTTTGAAGTAAAAAGCATCGAAGGGAAAGACAATGCACGTTGGATTTTAATGGACTTAAACGATGTCATTGTACATGTATTCTACTATGAAGACCGTGAATATTATAATTTAGAAAAATTATGGAATGACGCACCAATCGTCAATATTGCGAGTGAAAAAGAATGACCTATCAAACTTTCGCACATGTATATGATGAAGTAATGGATCATGAACAATACCAATTATGGGTGAAGTTTACAAAAGACGCTTTTAACAGGTATACGGATCGAAACATTCAAAAAGTCATGGAATTAGCTTGCGGAACGGGTGAAGTTTCTACGCTCCTAACAGAGATTGGTTACCAAGTAACCGGAGTTGATTTATCGAACGAAATGTTAGATATTGCAAAAGAAAAATATCAACAAGAATACCCTTCGATTAATTGGGTTCAAAAAGATATGCGTGATTTAGATGGATTAGAGACCTATGATGCCATTACATTATATTCTGATTCACTTTGCTATTTAACGGAGTTTGAAGATACTATTAAAGTCTTTAAAACTGTTCACAATCATTTAGAAGAAGATGGTTTGTTTTTATTTGATGTGCATTCTCTCTATCAAATGCAAGAAGTATTTCCAGGATACCAATATCATTATACGAGTGAAGATTTAGCGTTTTTATGGCAAAGTTATGAATTAGACGAACCTGGAAGTGTGGAACATGTCATCGATATGTTTGTCCGTGACGAATCTCAAACGAGTAAATCGTTATTTGAGCATTTTCAAGAAGTGCATGTGGAGCAAACTTTCCCTATGGAATGGTATCAAGAAGCACTTGAAATGGTAGGATTTAAAAAAGTATGGGTAAAAGCTGAGTTTGGTGAGTCAGAAGTTGAAGAGACTTCGCCACGTTGGTTTTTTATTGCATTGAAATGAGGAATTAAATGAAAGCTTGTGGAATTATTGCAGAATATAATCCATTTCATAAAGGTCACCATTATCAAATCGAACAAATTAGAAAGCAAACAGATGCAGATGTCATTGTTGTTACGATGAGCGGGAATTTTGTTCAAAGAGGCGAACCAGCGATTGAGAATAAATGGCATCGTGCAAAAATGGCTCTAGAAAATGGAGCAGATCTGGTATTAGAATTACCAACACTTTCAAGTACACAAGCCACAGATTGGTTTGCTGCTGGAGGCGTTGGTATTTTGCATGCTGCTAAATGCCAGGAAATTGCTTTTGGAGTAGAAGATATATCCGTTGATTATCAAGTAGCATTTGAAGAATGGGGTGCCCTACAAACACGAATCAAAGAAGATGTGACAGATGACGAGATGAAATCTCTAACTTATGCCAATCGACTTTCGTTGATTTCAAAGGAAACGTTTGGAGAAAATAGCCCACTCTATCGATTAATGCAACAACCGAATCAACAATTAGGATTTGCCTATGTAAAAGAAATTTTGTTGCACAATCTACCGATGGAATTTATAACGATTGAACGAATAGGAAATGGACATTTAGATGAAAAAATCCAAGAAGGACAGTTCGCCAGTGGGACTGCATTACGGAAACAATTGTTAAAAGTGGATAGAAATCATCAATTGCTTTCTCAATTACCTTATTTAGAAGAAGTTTTTTCAGATGAATATCGAAATAACTGGGAACAGTATTGGGCATTGTTAAAGTATCAACTAGAACGAAGTAGTGTGGAAGAATTAAGAATGATTTATCAAATGGATGAAGGAATGGAAAATCGGTTCAAAAAATTCTTACCTCAAGCAAATTCGTTTGATGAATTTATTCAATTATTGAAAAATAAACGATGGACTTGGGCGAGATTACAACGCTTATGCATCTATGTGTTATTAGGAATTACAAAAGAACAAGTAAAACAACATTTTGAAACGATTCATTCACCAAAAGAAGTGACCGTTTTAGGATTTAATGAAACAGGAAGAGAATATTTAAAAACTTTACGAGAAGAAGAGACAAACTTTATAACAAATTATGCTAATCCTGCCTTAGAATTACAAAAGAAATTTGATAACATATATGATATAATGAACCCATCTGGGTATCATTCTGCTCAACAATTGATGCCTGTGATGAAATAGTGGAAAAGAAAGGATAAAAGGGAATGAAGAAAAAAGTAGTAGCATTACTAGGATTAGGCTTACTTCCAGTTTCAAGTGTGTTTGCTGAAGAAGTTAAAAATACAGAAAATCATTCTATTAGAACAATTGAAGAAAAACCAGCAAACTTAAAAGAAGTGGGAGAAAATAAATTAACAAAAGAAATTCCACAATATAAAGAAGTTAAATAAGAAACCAAAGAACTTAAAGCTGAACCAAAAGAAACTAAAACAACTAAAGAAAAAGTTGAAAAAACAGCTCAAGTACAAAAAGAAAAATTAGTTGTTGGAAAAAACATCGAATTAAAAGAAGGAAAGTATTATAAAAATAGTACTCTGATTACAAAAGAATGGATTTTTAATGAAAAAGAAGGAGCTTGGTATTATCTTTCTGAAAATGGAGAAATCGTTAAGAATGCATGGGTTGGAGATTACTACTTAGGTCAGGATGGCAAAATGCTTTCTAATCAATGGTTATATGATTCGTTCTATAAAGGATGGTATTATTTAACGAGCAGTGGTGCATACGCTAATGCAACATGGGTTGGAGATTATTATTTAAAACAATACGGTAAAATGGCGGATGCTGAATGGATTTATGATCCAAATTATCAATCATGGTATTATTTAAATAATGGTGGAAGTTATGCTCGTTCTCAATGGGAAGGGGATTACTATTTATATGCTGATGGAAAAATGGCAACAAAAGCATGGGAGATTCAGAAAAATATTATGTAGATGAAAATGGAAAATGGGTCGAGTATGTTAAACCATTAAATACTCCATGGTACTTCCAAAGAGACCTTCAATGGGGTTCTGAATTATTAAGAGGAATTACAATGGGCGTTTCAGGCTGTGTACCCACTTCACTTTCAATGATTTTCAATGGATTCGGTGAGAATACAACACCGATTGAAGTAGCTCGTTGGATTAGTGAAAAGACTGAATATATGAATACAAATAGCTATGTTGGAACTAGTGCAAAAGGTGCAGCAGCAGCACTGAAAGCATGGGGATTTGATTATAAAGTAATCAATACAAAAGAAGATGTTAAACAAGCTTTAGTTGAAGGGAAAACCATTCTAGCTTGTGTTGGACAAGGACATTTTGTAAGAGCAGCAAATGCCACGCATGCCATTGTATTAAGTGGATACCAAGATGGTAAAACATTTGTCAGAGATCCTGAAAATAATGGAAATAGTAGATGGTTTGATATTGATGATTTATGGAATCAAAGAAGTTTCGATGAAGGGGATAATGAACTAGGTGGACCATTTATGGTAGTAGAAAAAGGTGCTACTAAAAAATGATTGCAATCTGAGTCAGAAATCTGTAGAATCAGCTTATAAAATAAAATGATGGAGAAATATACAATTGTCAAGTAGAAAACATTGACAAACAAGAGATTCCTTAGTATAATTCTCTATGTTGCTTTGGGGTGAAAAATGTGAAAATATCATTA
>CAMYBO010000031.1 GCA_947254045.1 uncultured Granulicatella sp.
ACACCTGTGTTAGGTCGTCGGCAGCGTCAGATGTGTATAAGAGACAGGGCGTGGGGGTTCAAGTCCCTTCACCCGCACTTTATAAGCGAGCCGGCTTAGCTCAGTTGGTAGAGCATCTGATTTGTAATCAGAGGGTCGAGGGTTCAAGTCCTTTAGCCGGCATCAAATGAATAAATTTGCGGAAGTAGTTCAGTGGTAGAACACCACCTTGCCAAGGTGGGGGTCGCGGGTTCGAACCCCGTCTTCCGCTTTGCCAATGATAAACCATGGCCCATGCCGGGGTGGCGGAATTGGCAGACGCACAGGACTTAAAATCCTGCGGTCAGTGATGACCGTGCCGGTTCGACCCCGGCCCTCGGCATTTTCAATACAATTGAATAACATTTGCACCCATAGCTCAATTGGATAGAGTACTTGACTACGAATCAAGCGGTTACAGGTTCGACTCCTGTTGGGTGCATTATCGGGAATTAGCTCAGCTTGGTAGAGCACTTGGTTTGGGACCAAGGGGTCGTAGGTTCGAATCCTGTATTCCCGATTCATTGGCAAGTAAGTGCTAGCTTACTTGTCTTTTTTTGTATATAATATAATTATTAACATATTGGAGGAATTTTATATGGTATTAGGTAGTATCGAATCTGGTGGTACAAAATTTGTTTGTGCGATTGGAAATCATGATATGGAAGTTTTAGAAAGAATTTCAATTCCAACCACAACTCCAGAAGAAACCTTACCGAAAGTTTTTGAATTTTTCAAAAAATATGAGCAAGAATTAGAAGCAGTTGGTGTAGGTGCTTTTGGACCAATTGATAGTAATAAAAAATCTGCTACATTTGGATATATTACTTCTACTCCAAAATTAGCATGGCAAAATTATGATTTTATTGGTGAATTAAAACGTCATTTAAATGTTCCAATTAATTGGACTACAGATGTGAATGCAGCAGCTTATGGAGAATATTATTTTGGTCATGGAAAAGATTTAGAAAGTTTAGTATATTATACATTTGGAACCGGTGTCGGAGGCGGTGCTATTCAACGTGGTGAATTTGTTGGTGGGATGAACTTCCCTGAAATGGGTCATATGATTGTTAAACGTCATCCTGAAGATAATGCAAAATGTGTTTGTCCTTTCCACTCTGACTGTTTAGAAGGTTTAGCAGCTGGACCTGCTTTACAAGAGAAAACTGGACGTCCTGCATTTGAATTAGAGCCTACTGATCCAATTTGGGATATTGAAGCTTACTATGTTGCTCAATGTATTTATAATACAACATTAATTTTAGCGCCTGAAGTGATTGTTTTAGGTGGTGGAGTTATGCAACAGACTCATTTATTGAAGAAAGTGAAGCAAGAATTCGAAAAATTAATGAATAGTTATGTTGGATATCCTTCTGTGGATGAGTATTTACAAACTCCTGCTTTAGGAAACAATGCAGCAACGATTGGATGCCTAGCAATGGCGAAGGATCTTTTAAAATAAATAATAGTATAGAAATTGACTTCTTATACTGTAGCAATAGACGGTAGCAAACTTTCGGTTTCATGCCTTTAGTGCTACTGTTCATGTTCATTTTCTATATATCTATTCATATGAACTCTATACATTGTATAGGGTTCTTTTTTACGTTTTTAATATTTAATTGTTGACTATTACTAAACTTAGAGTATAATGAGTCCTAGTGTGATTAAACTTTTAGTTTAAAGAATGGAGGGATAAGATGGAAATAGGGAGTCAATTGAAAGCTCTGCGTGTTCAAAAAGGACTAACCCAAGAAGAATTAGCCGAGAGGACGGATTTATCTAAAGGATATATTTCCCAATTAGAAAATGATCTAAGTTCGCCATCGATGGACACATTTTTTGATATTTTAGAAGTATTAGGATGTGCACCAAAGGATTTCTTTGATGATGGACCAGACGAAGCTTTAACAGTTTATGGGCCTGAAGATATGACAGTGATGGAGGATCCAAAGCATAAAACGATTGTGACTTGGTTAAATCCTGATTCGAATGAACATGAAATGGAACCTGTAATATTAGAATTTCAACCACAAGGGGAATATAAAGTGTTCCAACCATCATTATCCGAAACTTTTGGATATGTTCTAGAAGGTAAAGTACAAGTAAAAGTAGGAAAACAAATAGAAGTTGTCTCCAAAGGAGAATCATTTTATTTCGAAGCTTCTGCTAAACACCAAATTAAAAATGCTGGCAATGAAACAAGTAAGGTGTTAATTGTCGCAACAAATTCTTATTTATAAGAAGGAAGGATTGGTACAAAACATGTCCAACAATGCAATTATTACATTTGAAAATGTTACAAAATCTTATGGAGATACTCAAGTTTTAAAAAATATTAACTTTGAAATTGAAAAAGGAAAATTCTATACATTATTAGGACCTTCAGGTTGTGGTAAAACTACGATTCTTCGTATTATTGCTGGATTTACAGATGCATCAACAGGAACAGTTACGTTAAATGGAGAAGATGTTACTGATTTACCACCAAATAAACGTAAAGTAAATACTGTATTCCAAGATTATGCTCTATTCCCACATATGAATGTGTTTGAAAACATCGCATTCGGGTTACGTTTGAAAAAATTACCGGAAGATGTCATTAAACAAAAAGTGTCTGAAGCATTAAAATTAGTTCAATTATCAGGCTATGAAAAACGTGAAATCGTTCAAATGTCTGGAGGACAACAACAACGTGTAGCGATTGCTCGTGCCTTAGTGAATGAACCAGAAGTTTTATTATTAGATGAACCATTATCTGCGCTGGATTTAAAATTAAGAACAGACATGCAGTATGAATTACGTGAATTACAACAACGTTTAGGCATTACATTTATTTTTGTAACGCATGACCAAGAAGAGGCTCTAGCAATGAGTGATGAAATCTTCGTATTAAATGGTGGAGAAATTATTCAATCTGGTACTCCTGTAGATATTTATGATGAACCAATTAACCGTTTCGTTGCGGACTTTATTGGTGAAAGTAATATCGTTGCCGGCGTGATGAAAGAAGACTACTTAGTAGAATTTGTTGGAAAAGAATTTGAATGTGCCGATGCTGGTATGCGTCCAAATGAAAAAGTTGAAATCGTTATTCGCCCAGAAGATTTATCTCTAACAAGTATAGATAAAGGCAAATTAGTGGTTGAAGTGGATACTCAATTATTCCGTGGCGTTCACTATGAAATTATTTGTTATGACGAAAATAAAAATGAGTGGATGATTCACTCAACGAAGAAGGCAGAAGTTGGATCTAAAGTTGGTCTCTACTTCGAACCACAAGATATTCACGTAATGCGTTTTGGAGAAAGTGAAGAAGAATTTGATGCACGTCTAGAAAGTTACGAGGAAGTGGAGGACGATAGCAATGACTAAAAATTCTCGCATGTTTTTTTCCATACCATATCTTCTATGGTTGGCATTATTTGTAATAGCGCCTTTAGCGATGATTTTCTATAAATCATTTTTCGATATTAATAATCAATTAACGATTGGAAACTATACGAATTATTTTACTTCTGGAAATTACTTAGAAATGACATTTAACTCAGTGTGGTATGCCTTTTTAGTTACATTAGTGACTTTAGTTGTGAGTTATCCAACAGCTTACTTTTTAAGTAAAACAAAGCATAAAAATTTATGGTTATTATTAATCATCTTACCAACTTGGGTGAATTTATTATTAAAAGCTTATGCATTTATTGGTATTTTTAGCCAAACGGGTACAGTAAATCAATTCTTATCGTTATTTGGAATTGCTCCAAAAGAATTTTTATTTACTGATTTTAGCTTTTTAACAGTTGCTGCTTATATTGAATTACCATTTATGATTTTACCGATTTTCAATGCAGTACAAGAATTACCAAGTTCATTAATTGCAGCAAGTCGTGACCTAGGGGCTACTCCTTGGCAAACGTTAAAAAATGTTGTCATTCCATTAACGATGAGTGGTGTAAGAAGTGGAGTTCAAGCAGTATTTATTCCATCACTATCATTATTCATGTTAACTCGTTTAATTGGAGGAAATCGTGTGATTACATTAGGGACTGCCGTTGAGCAACATTTCTTAGTAACGCAAAACTGGGGAATGGGTTCAACCATTGGGGTTATCTTAATTGAAGCGATGATTGTCTTAATGTTTGCAACACGTGATCGTAGAAAAGGAGGAGAAGCATAATGAAATTAGAGAAAAATCATTGGTTATCAAATGCTTATTTAGTATTTGTATTTGCAGTATTGTATGCTCCGATTTTCTATTTGATTTATTATTCATTCAATAGTGGTGGAGGAATGAATGATTTCCAATCTTTTACTTTAGAACATTATCAAGCAGTTCTTGGAGATACAAGATTAATTGGAATTGTGATTGATACTTTAATTTTAGCGTTATTATCGGCGCTATGTGCAACGATTATTGGAACGCTTGGTGCGATTATGATTGATTTCATTCGTTCAAATCAAAGAAAACAATTTGTTCTTGGAATGAATAATATTTTATTAGTTTCTCCAGACGTTATTATTGGGGCAAGTTTATTAATTTTATTTACATTTATTGGATTCAAATTAGGATTTTGGTCAGTATTACTATCGCATATTGCCTTTAATATTCCGATTGTCGTATTAATGGTTTTACCAAAATTAACAGAAATGAATCGTTCGATGATTACTGCAGCACGTGATTTAGGTGCCACAAGTTCGCAAGTGTTAACACGTATTATTTTGCCATCGATTACACCTGGAATTTTAAGTGGATTTTTTATGGCATTTACGTATTCATTAGATGATTTTGCAGTAACATTCTTCGTAACAGGAAATGGTTTCTCAACAATTGCAGTTGAAATTTATTCAAGAGCTCGTCAAGGGATTAGTTTACAAATTAATGCTTTAAGTACATTGATGTTCTTATTCTCATTAATTTTAGTCATTGGATATTACTTCATTCAACAATACCAAGCAAAACGATTAAATCAGAAAAATGTTGAAAATGATTTAGCGAAAGGGGTAATACGATGAAGCGATTAATGATGTTTGTCGGGGCAATTTTAGTCGCAAGCCTAGGATTATTTCTGTTTAGAAAAAATTTTGAAACAGCGATTGCTGGTAGCCCTGATACAATTATTGTGTATAACTGGGGAGATTATATTGATCCTAATCTAATTACTCAGTTCGAAGAAGAAACAGGTTATAAAGTAATCTATGAAACATTTGATTCGAATGAAGCGATGTATACAAAAATCAAACAAGGTGGAACAAATTATGATGTAGCAATTCCAAGTGAATATGCGATTCATAAAATGTTAAAAGAAGATTTATTAGTGCCATTAGATTATTCTAAAATTGAAGGAATGGAACATTTAGATGAGAAATTTTTGAATAAAAGTTTTGATCCAAACAACCGTTATAGTATTCCTTATTTCTGGGGAACTTTAGGTATTATTTATAATACAAAAAATATTGCTGAAGGCGAAATTACAAAGTGGTCTGATTTATGGAAAGAGGATTATAAAGATTCAATTTTATTTATCGATGGTGCTAGAGAAATGATGGGAATTGCGCTTCAAACGCAAGGGTATTCTTTAAATGAAAAGGATCCTGAAGTTGTAAAAGAGGCGGGTAAATTCTTGAAAACATTAATGCCAAATTCGAAAGCGATTATTGCGGATGAGATGAAAACGTATATGGCGCAAGAGGAAGCTTCGATTGGAGTATCGTTCTCTGGAGAAGCTGCGAAGATGTTGGAGAAAAATGAAGATTTAGCGTATGTTTTACCGGAAGAGGGAACGAACTTATGGTTCGATAATATTGTTATTCCGAAAACTGCTAAAAACTATGATGGTGCGTATCGTTTTATTTCGTTTTTATTGAGACCAGATGTGGCTGCTCAAAATGCGGAATATGTTGGATACTCAACTCCAAATAAAGATGCGTTAGAGTTATTGCCGGAAGAAGTAACGAGTAATAAGACTTTTTATCCATCGGATGAGCAGATGGAAAATATGGAAGTTTATGAGAATCTAGGTTCTGAGTTGTTAGGGTTGTATAATGACTTGTTCTTGGAGGCTAAGATTTTCCGCAACTAATAAGGGAGAATTAGACTTTACGTGATAGTAGTATTAGGGCGCCAGCAGACCTAGCGGTCTCATGGCTAAACTTCGAGCCTGGGTCTCGAAATTTCCAGTAATATAATCTGACTTCGCAGATTATATTACTCATGCTACTATGCAAAGTCTTTTCTTTTAGAACGATATTTATGAGGGTACGTTAAAGATTTGGACTTTGCTTTATAGTAGCATTAAGACGCAAGTAGCCAACTATGGCTGTCTCATGGATTATGCTATTATACAAAGTCTTTTCTTTTGGATTTATAATATTTTTGTTAAAACTACTAGACAAAAATAAATTGCCTTGATATAATCTTGCTATAGAACTATAGAAAAGCAAAAACATTTATGAAGAAGAGAGTAGTTTACGGATGTCTGTTTTAGCGAGCTGGGGTGGTGGAAGCCAGTCATGATGAAGTAAATGAACCGCACTTTGGAAATGATTATTCGAACGTAGTAGAGTAATCCGGTTGCTTACCGTTAAAAAAGTTTAAAGTGGTTTAAGATTTTAAACAATAAGAGTGGTACCACGGGTTATCTCGTCTCTAGTCAAGGTTGCTTGATTAGGGGCTTTTTTATTTATAATTTATACAAAAAGAAGGAGTGCCAAAATGGATTACAAAAAAATAGTTGCAGAACAAATTCATAAAACAATTAGCGAACATTTATCGCTTGAAGAAATTTATAAAATGATTGAAGTTCCAAAATATGCAGAACAAGGAGATTTAGCTTTCCCAGCATTCTCACTTGCAAAAGTATTACGTAAAGCACCTCAAGCAATTGCACAAGAAATCGTTGAAGCAGTTGCAGATGAACATATTAGTCAAGCAGTAGCAATGGGACCTTATGCAAACTTCTTCCTATCAAAAGGTAAATTTGCAGATGAAACATTACACACTGTTTTAGAACAAAAAGAAGAATATGGTAACTTTGACTTCGGTCAAGGACGTAATGTTGTAGTGGATATGTCTAGTCCAAATATTGCTAAACCAATGTCAATGGGACACTTACGTTCAACAGTTATTGGAAATGCTATCGTTAACTTAGAGAAAAAAGTTGGTTATAACCCAATTAAAGTGAACCACTTAGGAGACTGGGGAACACAATTCGGTAAATTAATCGTTGCTTATAAAAAATGGGGAACTAAAGAAGCCGTTGAACAAGAACCAATCGCTGAATTATTACGTTTATATGTTAAATTCCATGATGAAGCAGAAAACGATAGTGCTTTAGAAGATGAAGGTCGTGCATGGTTCAAAAAATTAGAAGATGGAGATGCTGAAGCAGAAGAACTATGGAATTGGTTTAAATCTGAATCGTTAAAAGAATTCAACCGTATCTACGATGTATTAGGAATTACATTTGATTCTTATAACGGTGAAGCTTTCTATAATGATAAAATGGATCCAATTGTAGAATACTTAGAAAAAAATGGAATTACTACAATCGACCGTGGAGCAACTGTTGTTCACTTAGATAAATATGATTTACCACCTGCATTAATTAAAAAATCAGATGGTGCTACATTATATATCACTCGTGACTTAGCAGCAGCTCATTACCGTAAAGAAACTTACGACTTTGCTAAAAATATTTACGTTGTAGGGAATGAACAAGCAAACCACTTCAAACAATTAAAAGCTGTATTAAGTGAAATGGGTCGTGATTGGCAAGAAAACATGATTCATATCGGATTCGGTTTAATTACTTTAGGTGGTAAAAAATTATCAACACGTAAAGGTAAAATTGTCTTATTAGAAGAAGTATTACAAGAAGCTGTAGAATTAGCTTTAAAACAAATTGAAGCTAAAAATCCAAACTTACCTAACAAAGAACAAGTTGCAAAACAAGTTGGGGTAGGTGCGGTAATCTTCCACGATTTGAAAAATGATCGTACAAATAACTTCGACTTCAACTTGGAAGAAGTTGTCCAATTTGAAGGAGAAACAGGACCTTATGTTCAATATACTCGTGCTCGTGCGATGAGTATTTTAAGAAAAGCAGGAGTTTCAGTTGATTTATCTCAAGCATTATCACTAGAAGATGACTATGCATGGGAAGTATTAAAACAAATTGAAAATTATCCAAATATTGTGAAATATGCAGAAAGTAAATGTGAACCTTCTGTAATTTCTAAATATGTAATTTCTCTAGCGCAAGCCTTCAATAAATATTATGCAAACAGCCGTATCTTACAAGAAGATGAAGGACTAAATGCTCGTTTAGCATTAGTGGAAGCAACAGCTGTTATCTTAAAACAAGGTCTTGCAATTTTAGGAGTAGAATCTCCAGACGAAATGTAGCCATCCTATCTCTCACTTGTTTACCTGGCAAGTGGGAGTTTTTTTGTTTGAGGACAAGTGATGGTAATATAGTTTTGGATTTTTATGTTGTGTAAAGTAAAAATAGATATAAATTAACGATAAAATTAGTAACTGAGAATTATGGTTTATATTCTTTTTTTAAATAGCAGTTATTTTTGTGAAGAGAACATTATCGGAGAATAGAATGAATTTTTAATGAGAAACTATATGTTTTGATAAGAATTATAATGGTTTTATTGACAATTAGAAATGATACCTGTAAAATAAAAGTGCTAATAGTATTGCTGTTGTAATAAAAAATATAAAAGTTCAATTCTTTAGCAAAAAAAAT
The DNA here is from genome assembly GCA_947254045.1 of uncultured Granulicatella sp. Lineage (GTDB taxonomy): Bacteria > Bacillota > Bacilli > Lactobacillales > Aerococcaceae > Granulicatella. Next base: position 8,778 of record CAMYBO010000031.1, read on the forward strand.
ATATAAAAGTTAGGAGAATGGCTATGAAACAAAAAGAAAGCCTACGAGCAAAACTAGTGAAACGTTATTTACGATTTGGTATTCGTAAATTTACAATTGGGGTAGCAAGTGTTGCAATTGCTTCTGGATTAATGATGATTGGGAGTCACCAAATTCAAGCTGAAGAAACAGCTCCAACAAGCCCAACTGTAACTAAGCAAGAAAATACTGATCCAGGTGTGAAAAAAGAACAAACTGTTACTAAAGCAGAAGCAACTGACAATGCAGAAAATCCAACAACTAAAACAACTGTAACGATTAAATTTGTATCTGAGGGGACAGAGAATAATTCGTTAGATAAATTTACATTTACTGAAACTGGAAAAGTTGGAGAAGCTATTTCAGAAAACAATGTTCAAACTCGTATTGGTGCGGGTGGAGCTATAACAGGTATGGGGTATACGGTAGTTTCTAATCCGTTTAATACCACAGATATGAATCAAAAGCCTAAATTCGGTGATATGAATAAAGAGATTGTAATTACTCTAAAACCAATGCATGCAACTGTTCAAACGATTTATGCTTTGCAAGGGGAAACAGTTAGTGAAGATGATGTAAAATCTGCAGTTACTACAGAAATCAATACAAATAAGGTAGTTACGAAAGATTCTATCCCTTCAACTAATGAAGCGGGGAATGATTCTCTGAAAGCTAGAGTCATCGTTAAATATGGTTCAGGTAATTATATAAGAGATGAAGAGGTTGAAGTTCCTGTTAAAGTATTACCAACAAAAAGTGTAACGTCAGGTATAACCGTTCTAAAAGGAATAGAAAATAATACATTAATCGATAAAGTACGAGAACATGTAACAAAAGAATTAGCAGGTTTAACGAATTTTCCAAGTGGAGTAACAGCTACTATTAAAGATAGGGAGGCTTATGCAACTCCTGATACGAAGGAAAATCAAGAATCTAAAATGGATGTAACTATTCAATATAAAAAGGGAGAAACGGTTATCAAAGAAAAAGCCGTTGAAGTCCCTATTAAAGTAGTTAGTTCAATTGTAAAATCACTCGCTGTAGTAGAAGGTACAACAATTCCTGCTGAAACAGTGAAAAATAGTGTGAAACCAGGAAAGGGTGGAGAAGTAGAACTTCCTAATGACAATGCGATTCCAGATACAAAAGGAAAAACAACCGTTAAGATTCCTGTCAAAGTTAAGTATGGAACGGATAAAGAACATCCTGACTTAGTAGAAGAGGTAACAGTTTCTGTTCTTGTTGTGGCTAAACCAAAACCTATTTCTGTAGAAGAAGGAACAACGATTACTAAAGAACTAGTGAAACGACAAATTACTCTTCCAGAAGGTTCAAATATTAAGGAAATTGGTGCTATTCCAGATACGAAAAAAGCTGGTAAAAAAGAGAATATTTCTGTAACAATTGAATTGAAAGATGGACAAACTCTTACATTACATGTACCAGTAACTGTAACAGCTAAAGTGGAAAATGGCGGAAATCATTCAAGCCAAGGAGAACACTCAAATAATAATGTTATTTCACCAAAACCATCAGAAACAGTCCCATCAGAAACTAAACCAACAGAAACCAATCAAACAGGTTGGAATTTTGTGAATGGAAAATGGTATTATAAGAAAGATGGCAAGAATATCACTAAAAAATGGGAAAAAATTAATGGGAAATGGTACTTCTTTACACCATCAGGAGATATTAAAAATAATGGTTGGGAATTTGTGAATGGTAAGTGGTATTATTTAGAACCATCAGGAGCCATGAAAGCTTCCCAATGGTTTAAATCAGGTGGAAAATGGTTCTATGTGAATCATTCAGGAGTAATGGAAACAGGTTGGTTACAAGTTAACGGAAAATGGTATTACTTAGAACCATCAGGAGCCATGAAAGCTTCCCAATGGTTTAAATTAAATGAAAAATGGTATTACGTGAATGATTCAGGTGAATTATTAGTAAATACAATAACTCCAGACGGTTATAAAGTGAATGAAAATGGGGAATGGATTAACGAATAGCTAATGCTATTCATGAATAAATGAAAGACTTTTTGAAGTAGCAAAGGATATCTTTTGTTACGACAAAAAGTCTTTTTTGGCTCTTTGTCAAATAGGGTTGATGAAACAATTTTAGTGAAGGAATTAAGCA
>CAMYBO010000032.1 GCA_947254045.1 uncultured Granulicatella sp.
GGTTTATATGGTGTAGACGAAATTCTTGCTTTATCAATCGTAAATGTTTATGGTTCTATAGGATTTACAAACTATGGTTATATCGATAAAGTAAAACCAGGAATTTTAGAATTATTAAATGATAAATCAAGTGGCTACTGCCACACATTCTTAGATGATATCGTAGGTGCTATTGCAGCAGCAGCAGCAAGTCGTGTAGCTCACGGATATCCAGAATACCAAGAATCAGAATTAGATTAATTTAGTAATATAAATTTTTAAAAAATAAACTTTTCTAAAGTAGCAAGGACGGAAGGAAAATCGATATTACGATTTTCCTTCCGTCCTTTTGCAACCTAAGCGAAGCCTAGTTTTCGTCTTCTTCCAGTTCTTCGAGACGCTTTTTCATAATTTTCTTAACTTCATAAGTATCCACTTCATACTGTATAGATGTACACTCTTCTGCAAATTCCTCTAAAATCGCCTCATATTCCTCTTCATCAAATTCTACTGCAAATACTGGACGATCATCCTGTACACCAACGAACGATCTATCTTGATTATCTATGAATACTAAACGATCAAAGTCTTTATCAAATTCATACTGAAGTTCCATAAATGCTTTCAGCAATTCAACAGCCACATCATTTAAACCCGCTTCAAAAATCACCATTTTTTCCACTGCAGCACTATAGTTAGCTTCAAAACGAATACGATACCCTTGTTCATCTAATGTACGAACTTCAAGCACAAAATCCTTTTCATCTTCTGATGTAATTCCTAAACCGTGCGACACTTGCATAAGTTTAACACCATTATCATATTCATTATCACTATAATAAATACGATATTTCTTAACATGATTATCAATGATAAACTCATCTTGATTTATTAGCACCGTATGTTCTTCTCGACAATAAGGACATTCAAATGCAAAAATAGATCCATCTAAAATATAAGGAATCAATTCTTGTTGCCTTGGTAATTCAACTTTTTGATATTCCCTTATATTAAAATGTCGTCTACAATGCAAACATCTTATTTCTCTATCTACAAATAATTTTTCTGTCATCTCTTCACCTATTTACTCTATATTCATCCAAATTGTAGCATCTTCATCGTCTACATACGTTGTCCACGCTACTCCAAATGAAGCCTTCTTCGATTCTGGTGGATAGTAAACAACACCATTGGAATCCACTTCAATCTCATAGTGTTCTGGATCTACCTTTTCAGCCCACATTCCGACTGCTAACTGATTCCATTGCCACTGAGCTCCTAGTAAATCAATTCCCTCATAAGATTTAATATAGCGCATTTCCTCGAAGTCCATTGAAGTTTTTAATACAACTATTTTTCCTTCTAATTCCTCTAACTGTGCTGGTCTTAAACGATATGCCCCATTGACTAAATTTTCTTTCCATACTCTTAATTGAATAAATTCATAGTGCATTGGAATGACTTCTCCATCTGCTTCTAGCCAAAATTCCCCAATCGTTGTTTTTAAAATATGGACAGGGTTGACCGTTTTATTTTTTCTACCAAAAATCGTTTTCTCTTTTAATTCATTTTCTCTCGAATTATAAATAATCTCTTCTTTTGGAATGGATAACTGATACTCGTTCACAGCTTCTTGAGTAGAAGAAACAACATTGGTAATATATTTTAATTCTTCAATTGGAAAATCTGCTGCCTCTTCATCCCCATAAAAAACTTTTTCGACGAAAGCTTCTACTTCTTGGAAATATTCTCCCACAGGAACCGTTACATAATCCCTCACTTGTACTTCTAGATTTTTATGGCATAAATACACATATTGTTTTCGACTACCTTCGAAACTTACTCTACAATATTTATATTCTCCATCTTGATGACTCGGCTCAACTTCTTCCACTGGAGGAACACTATATTCACGACAAGATTCTAAGAAAGCTAACAATTTAAAAATTTCTTCTTCAAATAAACTAATCTCATAATATTCTGTTAAATATCTGCCACCTTTAATAAAAGGACGTAATCGAATGCCTAATAAGCAAACATCTGATTCATATTCTTTAGGAGAAAAATATAAAGCGATATCCTCTTCTTCAAATGATAAATGCCAAGGTTCTGTTCCTTCATTTTCTTTCATTTTTCTTAACGATTCAATCCATTGATCCACTTCTCTTACACGGAGAAATTCTCCATTAACTTTTAAAGATACAAAAGCATTTTCAATCGAACATTTCCCATTTACCCATTGATTAGGAGTAGCTTCTTTTCCAATCGTACTTCCATCAAACTCAAATGACAATGTTGTCCCTAGAAATAATTTTTCTTTAAACCGAACTTTATTTCTCATATAATTCCTCCCTGTTCTTCTCTTGTATCTTATCATTTTTCAATTTTATTCGCTATTAATATAGGCAAGATATTGCCATTCCACATTTCCTATGATAAACTGTTGTTAAGTTATAAATTAACAACGGAGGTGTATCATGTTTTCAGCCAATCGCCTAAAAGAAATCCGCACGCAACAAGGATATTCTCAATCTTTTATCGCCAAACAACTAGAAATTAGTCGAGTAGCTTACCATCATTGGGAAAATGGAAAAACCATTCCAAATCAAAAAAATTTAATCGCACTAGCAGAAATTTTCAATGTAGAAGCTAGTTATTTTGAATCGGAATATACCATTGTGACGAATTATTTACAACTACATTCGAACAATCAAAGAAAGGCAGAACACTATGTCGAACAATTACTTCATCAGCAACAAAGCCAAAAAACGCTCTATCCGATTACCGTATTAGCAGAGGTAAAACTTTCTGCCGGATTAGGAAAAGGAATTTTTGATGAATATGAAACAGAAATTGTCTACTCTCCAACAGAGCAACGAGGGTATGATATTGCTGCATGGATTCAAGGAGATTCGATGAATCCCACTTATCAAAATGATGAAGTCGCTCTTATTCAAGCTAATGGATTTGATTATGATGGAGCAGTCTATGCGCTAACATGGAACGAGGCCGTTTATATTAAGAAATTATATCGAGACGAACAAGGCTTTAGAATGGTTTCTTTAAATCCGAATTACCCAGAACAATTCATTCCTTATGAAGACAATCCACAAGTAGTTGGACTAGTTGTGAATCACTTTATGCCAGTATCTGCTTCCTAGAGGTTTAAAATGACCGTTATTGATTATGCAAGAGAACCGCATAGTGATATTGCCTTTATTGATATGAAATCATTCTATGCTAGTGTAGAATGTGTAGACCGTGGATTAAATCCATTAACGACTTGCCTTTGTGTCATGAGTCGTGCAGATAATTCTAACGGACTCATTCTTGCTTCTTCTCCTATTTTTAAGAAAATTTTTGGAAAAGCAAATGTCAGTCGCTCTTATGATTTACCGTTTCATATTCAAACAAGAAAATTCAATCTAGCTGCGGCAAAAAGACAAGGATTACCCATCAATCGAAATTTTATACGTTATGTAGAAAACTGGGCACAAAAAACATTGATTGTGCCTCCGAGAATGGATCGATACATTGAAAAAAATATGGACATTCAAAAGATTTTTCAAAAATTTGCTGCACCGACAGATATTCTTCCTTATTCCATTGATGAAGCGTTTATTGATTTAACTTCTTCCTTAAATTATTTTATCTCGCATCATCAATTCACTAAAAAGGAAAAATTAGATGTCCTTTCCTCCAAAATCCAACAAGAAATATGGAGAACAACAGGAATCATCTCAACTGTTGGGATGAGCAATGCAAATCCCCTGCTCGCTAAACTTGCTCTAGATAATGAAGCTAAAAAAACTAAAACAATGCGAGCCAATTGGTCCTATGAAGATGTGGAAACAAAGGTATGGAATATTCCTTCCTTAACCGATTTCTGGGGAATTGGCAGTAGAACAGAAAAAAGATTACATAAACTAGGGATTCATAGTATTAAAGAATTAGCTGAGAGTAATCCAGATAATTTACAAAAAGAATTTGGCATCATAGGAGTCCAGCTTTGGTTTCATGCCAATGGGGTTGACGAAAGTAATATCCATCAGCCGTATAAAGTACAGTCAAAAGGAATTGGTAATTCGCAGATTTTACCACGAGATTATATTCATCAAGAAGATGTAGAAGTTGTCTTATCAGAAATGGCGGAACAAGTATCCATTCGCTTAAGAAGACGACATAAAAAAACAAAACTCATTTCTATTCATATCGGCTTTTCAAAATATGAAATGAAATCCTCGCTTCATTGCCAAGAAGCCATTGAACCAAGTAATCAAACAGTCATCTTAACAAAGGCTGTCTTACAATTATTTCGTAAAAAATATCATAGCGGTGCTGTCCGCCAAATTGGAGTACGCTATAGTGACTTAGTAGATGATAAATATTCCATCATTTCATTATTCGATGATCCCATCCTCATGGAAAAAGAAGAAAAATTACAACAAGCCATTGATGGCATTCGAGATGAATTTGGATTTTTATCGATTCAAAAAGGAACTTCCCTATTAGAAAGTTCGAGAAATATTGCTCGTAGCAAACTCATTGGAGGACATTCTGCTGGAGGATTGGAGGGATTAAAATGATTGATCGTTCTTATTTACCCTTTCGTTCTGCTCGCTTATATCAAGATCGAAAAATGGCAAAGTGGATGGGATTTTTCCTTTCTGAACATACAAGTGCATTAGAAGATGATGCAATCCCTATCCCTACTCATTCACAACTCAATTTAGAAGAAAAATATTTATTATTAGGGCAACTGCATTTATATTCTTTAAAGGCTCATATTTCTATTCTTGAAAAAAAGCAACTATTACACTATACAGGTACATTAGAAAACCTCACTGCTACGGAATGTTTATTAAAACTCAGTAATGGCTATCAAAGAATTTTTATTGAGAACATCGTCTCTATTCAACAAGTAGAGGAGGAACAGTATGAATCAGCAAGATTATTATCGTAATGAACTGCAAATGAATTATTTTAGTGAAGAGTACCGTCGTTTTGAAGAAGATTTTTATCGCTATTCTTCTCTGACGATTCCTCTAACTTTTTTAATCGATGATGTATTATTATCGATGGCAAAATCGAATCGTCCTTATTTTAAGCTGAATGGGAAAAATTCATTGGATCATCAGGATCATTATTTTCTCTTTACGATTGAAGAAGAAGCGACTCAACCATCGATTCGACTCTATCGCTACTGTTGCGTTGCGCATTCACTAGAACAATTAAAGACACAGTATCTCTCACAACAAAAAAAACAGCTCTCTCCTAATTAGGAAAGAGCTGTTTTTATTATAGAAGAACCGTAGTAGCACTAGGCATGAAACCGTAGGTTTGCTACTATATCAGGAAGTCATCCCATCATTTATCCGTTTCTTCCACATATGATCGAAACAAAAAATGACTTCCATAGTAGCACTAGTGATAGAATCTGAGATGTCAGATTCTATCACCGGAAAAATCGAGACCAAGGCTCGATTTTTAGCCATGAGATTCGCGAAAGCGAAGCTGCTGGCGTCCTTGCTACTATACCAGGAAGTCATTTATAAATTATTATTCTTCTTCGCTACGAAGCACTTCTGGATAAAATTCGCGCACAATTTTCGCACAACGATGACATAATGTTGGAGCATCTTCTAATGTTCCTACTTCTACTTTCACCGCACGACAACGTTGACAAATTTCACCTTGTGCATGTTCAACAACCACAGAAACACCTTCACCTTGAACAGCATTTTCAGGAGCTGCAGTTCCCACTGACTCAACCTCTAATTGACTAACGATGAATAATTGAGCAACATCTGTTTGTAAGCTGTCTAATAAATCAGCCACTTCTTGAGTTGGATATAGTGTCACTTTTGCTTCAAAGTTTTTACCAATTAATTTTTCATTACGAGCTTCTTCTAATGCTTTAAGAGCTGTATTACGAACTTTAAAGAATTCAGCCCAACGAGCTAAAATAGCTTCTTCACCTTCATAATGAGTTACTTCAGGGAATTCTGCTAATTGAACATAAGCGTCCTCTTCTTTTAAGTATTTCCATACTTCTTCTGTTGTATGCACTAAAATAGGACTCAATAATTTTGTTAATTTCACTAAGATATCATACAATACTGTTTGCATTGCACGACGTTCAAAGCCATTTTCTTGATCAATATACACAACATCTTTAGCAAAATCTAAATAGAATTGTGATAAGTCAACAGTACAGAAGTTGATAACCCCTTGGTAAACCGTTGAGAATTGATAGTTATCATATGCTTTACGAATACTGTCTACTAATTGATTGAAGCGTACTAACATATATTGATCCACTGTACGTAAGTCTTCAAACGCTACTGAGTGAGCTTTAGGATCAAAATCAGTTGTATTAGCTAACATAAATCTCATTGTATTACGGATTTTACGGTAAACTTCAGAAACTTGGTTTAAGATATCATCACTAATACGAACGTCTGACTCATAGTCCACAGAACTTACCCATAAACGAATAATATCTGCCCCTTTAGTCTTCATTTCTTTAGCTGGAGAAATAACGTTTCCTAATGATTTACTCATTTTCTTCCCTTCTCCATCCATTACGAATCCTTGAGAAAGAACTGATTTATATGGAGCTTGGTGATGAATCGCAACACTTGTTGTTAAACTTGAGTTAAACCATCCACGGTATTGGTCACTACCTTCTAAATACATATCCGCTGGGAATAATAATTCTTCACGAGTTCCTAAAACTCCAGCATGAGAACTACCTGAATCGAACCATACATCCATGATATCTAATTCTTTTGTAAAGATACCATTTGGAGAATCTGGATGAGTGAAGCCTTCTGGTAATAAATCTTTCACATCCCATTCGAACCATACATCTGAACCATGTTTTTCAAAAATTTGAGCAACATGTTCTGTTGTTTCTGGCGTAATAATTGGTTCACCATTTTCAGCATAAAATACAGGTAATGGAACTCCCCATACACGTTGACGTGAAATTACCCAGTCGCCACGATCACGAACCATGTTGTAAATACGAACTTGACCAGATGGATGATACCATTTAACGTCGTTTTCAATCACATCTAAGATTTCTTGACGAAAGGCATCAATTGAAGCAAACCATTGAGGTGTCGCACGGAAAATAACTGGTTTTTTCGTACGCCAGTCATGTGGGTAGCTGTGTACAAAATAACTTAAGTTTAATAAAGCACCTTTTTCAGTTAATAAGTCTGTAATCACTTTATTCGCATCTGCATAGAACATTCCTTCAAATCCAGGTGCTTCATCTGTATAACAACCTTGGCCGTCTACTGGAGATAATACTGCTAAATTATATTTACGTGAATAATAGAAGTCGTCTTCCCCGTGTCCAGGAGCTGTATGAACTAAACCAGTACCCGCATCTAATGTTACATAGTCCCCATTCATGACTAATGATTCACGTTCATAGAATGGATGCCAAGCAGTCATATATTCTAATGCGCTACCAGGGAATTCTTGTAAAATTTCAACATTTTCCCAAGCTAATGTAGTTGTTAATGATTCTACTAAATCTTTAGCAACAACGAATGTACCAGCAGAAGTTTTCACTTGTGCATAGACATAATCAGGATGAACGAAAATTCCTAAGTTTGCAGGAAGTGTCCAAGGAGTTGTTGTCCAAATCACAAATGAAGTATCTTCACCCAATAAGCCTTTTCCATCTTTTACTTTGAATGCTACATAAATAGAAGCACTTTCTACATCTTTATATTCGATTTCTGCTTCAGCTAATGAAGATTCACTAGATGGTGACCAATAAATTGGTTTTAAGCCTTTATAAATATAGCCATTTTCAGCCATTTTACCAAACACACGAATTTGTTCAGCTTCAAATTCAGGTTTTAATGTTACATATGGGTTATCCCATGTACCAGTTACACCTAAACGTTTGAACACTGTTCTTTGATTGTCGATTTGACGCCAAGCATATTCTGCACATAATTTACGGAAATCTGCTACTGACATTTTTTTACGATCAACACCTTCAGCATTTGCTAAAGCTTGTTCGATTGGTAATCCATGTGTATCCCAACCTGGAACAAATGGAGCACGGAATCCGCTCATTGATTTACTACGAACGATAAAGTCTTTTGAAATTTTATTTAACGCATGTCCCATGTGAACATCCCCATTGGCATATGGAGGACCATCATGTAATATGAAAGAAGGTTTACCTTCATTTTTTAACTGACGTTGTGCATAAAGGTTTGCTTCTTCCCATTCTTGTTGATAATCTAATTCTTTTGTAGGTAAATTCCCACGCATTGGAAATTCTGTTTTTCCAATTTGCAATGTTTCTTTCATTTTCATTGCATTTCCTCCTTTGTCTATAAAATAAAAAATCCCCTGCAAAAGCAGGGGCGAAAGTTTCGCGGTACCACCCAAATTCTTGAAAAGTTATTTGTACTTTTCAACTTGGTAAATTGTTAACGCTATTTAAGCGATATTTCTTACTATTATTTCAGAAATATATCTCAGAGATGATTTTCTATCTTTGAGGGACATGCTAATCTTTCACCAATCATTAGCTCGCTCATTGTATCAAAAATAGAACGTTCTCTTCTACGAATATCAAAATAATACGCTATTTTTATTAAAAATGCAAGTCCTATCCTCTTACAGCCTCTTCGCTGGCTCTTACATATTTGCGAACTGTACTCTTATGGAAGAATAACGAGATAAATGCAACTGGAATTGCTACAAAATATTTAATAATTTCTATAATAAGCGTAATAATCAAAAATGAAAGCAGATGTGATCCAATATCTTTCTTCATTTTCATTTTATAGCCACCAAATAGTCCACGTTTAACTTTCCCAGTACTATAATCCATTACTTCAGAAGCAGCATATCCAGCACGAATTCCACCATATGGTGTAAAGAACCATCCTAAAATTCCACCTTTAAAACGACGATAGTCAATATACCAACTATAAGTATAATTAGAAAGCAAAATATACCCCAACCAGAAGATTTTTCCAAAAAATCCCATCTCTCTAAAAGAAGCAAAATATTGTAATAGTGAAATCACTAAATATCCAGTTAAATAAAAACTTAAGTCTTGCTTTGGTGTATCAAAATATCCACCATGTCCTGAATAAGGAATGATTTGAGAATCTAGTTTTGGTTCCTCTTTTGGATATTCTGAAGAAGGTTTTGTTTGAAAGACTGGATTCTTTTTCCATTCATCTGAAGTAGGATCTACATAATCCGAAGAATTCGATTTTCCTTTTTTAGGTGGAGCTACATAATCATCCTTTTTAGGTGGAGCTACGTAATTATCTGTTTTAGAGGTTGCTACATAGTCCTTATTATCATTATCAGAATCTTTTTTCTTTTTTGGTGGTGCTACATAATCTGTCATCTTATGCCTCCCTCATTTTTTCTAAATCTTCCCTTGTAATCGTATTAAAATCACTTGACTCATCTTTTGTTACACGACGAGACATATGCGCCAATAATTTTTGGTTAAAGTTACGAATCCAACGTCCATTACTACGATCTAAGGAACGATTATATTCCAACGTCACTTTACGTGTGTAGTAATCCACATCTGCAATGTCATAGCTATTTTTTTGTAGACCTTTAATCCCCATTTAAACAATTTGTTCTGGAGTATAGTCTTCAAAATCTAATCGGTTAGGAACACGTGAAGTTAAACCTGGATTAATTTGTAAAAATTGCTCCATTTCTTTGGTATATCCCGCAAAAATAATCATAATTTCATTTTTGTGGTCTTCCATATATTTAAGAATCGTTGTAATAGCTTCTTTTCCGGTATCATTTGTACTCTTCTTATCTAATGAATAAGCTTCATCGATAAATAACACCCCACCACGCGCTTCTTCTAATTTTGCTAATGTTTGAGTTGTTGTTTGGTTCACATATCCAGATAATAAATCTGATTCAGAAACTTCCACAAATTTAAAAGTATCTCCAAACAATGCTCCACGCTCAAATAAGATTTTACCCATTAAACGTGCAACAGTTGTTTTACCAGTACCAGGATTTCCCATAAACATTGAGTGTAATACTAGCTGTTGAGGTGGTTCTCCTCTTAAAACACGTTGTTTATTATAATCAACCATGCCAATTAATGTATCGATTTCTTTTTTCACAGCTTCTAAACCAACTAGGCTTTGTAATTCTTCATAACTATCTAATTCTTTAGGAGCATTTTCATCTCCTTCTGCTCCAATTGCTTTAGTATGACGAACAGATGCATGTAAAATCGAATTCTCATCTGTATCAATATTTAATTCACTCGAACTACCTTGTGCATACATTAATTCTTGAACATGAATTAGAGAAGATTCTAATCCTTTGATACTCACTTCAAGAGATTTTTCGAATAAAAGTTGTTTCGCAAAAATAATTGAACAATAGTACAATCTTAATGGAATACTTGACTCACTTTCACACTGGAATGTAATGATTCCGTCAGCAAAGCAATAAGTATTTGGACCTAAATCAAAGTTATCCATAATTTTACAATTATTTAAACGAGTAATTGTTGTTCTCAAATCCATTGATTGAACCGTTACGTCTGTCAAAGTTACGCCACTTTTCTTTTCAGAATAGAGTCCTTGTCCTCTATCTAGTTTACCAATAATTCCTGTATCTAATTGGAATGAAGAATCACTGACCCAAATCATTGGATAACCTTTCAGCATATCGCCACCATAAAATTGGCAATTAGTAGCTTCTAATCGTGCATCTTTTTGTAAATATACAGCATTTCCAAAATAATTTTCACAAATGGTATTTGTAAATTTCATCTCCGAACCTTCACCAAGTGTTCGCCATTGGAAGAAACAATCACTTACTGTTAATGAACTATTTCTAAAATAAATGTCTTGATTTCCACTATCACTAACAAAATATGTTTGACAATTTTCAAAAGTAACAAAAGAAT
>CAMYBO010000033.1 GCA_947254045.1 uncultured Granulicatella sp.
GTCTGTTACCATGTTATTAATAATTTTAGAAGTAATGAACAGTTTTCCTCTATCACTAAAAACATTTTCGTATATTTTACTTTATTACTCCAACACTATCCTATTATTGATTCGGATAGTTTATTTATTGATGGTACAAAAGTTCAAGCAGATGCCAATCGTTATTCATTTGTATGGAGTAAAGCTACTGAAAGATATGATGAAGCTTTAAATGAAAAAATTAGTACATTATATGATCAATTCATTCAAAATCAAGTGAATATTGCTTTATCGGAAGAAAAAAATTTACTGAATATGGTATTCATGCCATGATTGAAGCTACTAATAACTCTCTAGAACAGTTAGAAGAAATAATATGAATCAAGGGTGGTTTATCTCCCTTGATTTTACTGAATTTATTAAAAAGCACGTCCTAATTTTGATTTCAGTCAAAATCGGGACGTGCTTTCTTCTATTTTTGAGACTTACTGCCCAGCCTCTCACTTACATTCATTAGATTTTTTTAACGAATTCTGATTTTAATTTCATCGCACCGAAACCATCAATTTTACAATCAATATTGTGGTCTCCTTCTACGATACGAATATTTTTCACACGAGTTCCTTGTTTAATATCTTTTGGAGCACCTTTAACTTTTAAGTCTTTAATGACTGTTACAGTATCTCCATTTTCTAAACGGTTCCCATTTGCATCAATAGCAACTACTCCGTCTTCTTCAACTTCTTGTCCTGGTTCCCATTCATGAGCACACTCTGGACAAACTAATAATACACCATCTTCATATGTGTATTCTGAATTACATTTTGGACAATTTGGTAATGACATAATCGTCTCCTTTCTCATTTTTTTGTATCTATTTTACCTTCTTTTTCGAATCATGTCTAATGGTTTCACTGGTTCTGTTACTTTCATTTTACAAATCATCATTGCATGAGGAGCTGCTTCGATTTCTTCCCCATTTTCATCCCATAAAGTTGTTAACACTTCTTCATGATGACGCATGCCTGGTCCATAAAACTCAATATGGTCTCCAACTTTAAAGTTATTTCTTTGTTGAATCGTTGCAATTTGAGTTTCTGGATCATATTCCAACACTTGTCCTACGAATGCATATTGCGGAATTTGGCGACGAGCACCAAATAATTGCTCTTTTTCAGTAGGGATTTGATAATAGAATCCTGTTGCTAACTCACGTTGAGCTGCTTTCCATAATTCGTCAACCCATTCTTGCTTACATACATAGTTATCTGGATCTTCGCAATAACTATCTACTGCAGCACGGTATACATTGGCCACTGTTGAAACATAGTGAATAGACTTCATACGACCTTCAATTTTTAAACTATCTACTCCAGCTTCGATTAAATCTGGCAAATTGTGAATCATTGATAAGTCAACCGCACTCATAGAGAATTTCTCTTCAATCCCTTCTCCACCAGCACCTACCATATTTTTTTCATTAGCAAATGGCATATCAAACAAACCATATTTCCAACGACATGATTGCGCACATCCTCCACGGTTCGCATCACGACGTACCATGTGGTTAGATAATACACAACGACCTGAATAAGAAATACACATCGCACCATGAATGAATGCTTCAATTTCAACATCCACTTTTTCTTGCATTTCTTGAATTTCTGCCATAGAAACTTCACGTGCTAATACAACACGTTCTAAACCTTCATCTTTCCAGAAGTTTAATGTTTCCCAGTTTGCAGCAGAAGCTTGTGTCGAAAGGTGAATTGGTAATCCTGGAGCTTCAGAAGCACAAATATCCATTAATGCCATATCACTAACAATCGCAGCATCAATTCCAAGGTCACGAACTGTACGGAAAAATTCACCCGCACCTTTTTCGTCACCTTCATGAGTCACCATGTTTGCTGCAATATATACTTTAGCATTATGACTATGCGCAAATTCAATAGCTTCTTTCATTTCTTGGAAATCAAAGTTCCCTGCACGACTTCTTAGTCCGTAAGCTTCTCCTCCTAAGAAAACTGCATCTGCACCATATAAAATGGCTGTTTTTAATTTTTCAAGTGTTCCTGCTGGAGCAAGAACTTCTGGTTTTTTCAAAATTTTTCTTTCCATTCGTCTCTCTCCTATTTCACATCTTCTGGATTTAAAATATAAAATCCTGCATCTAAACCACGTTGTTCTGGATGAAGTTCTCTTACTTGTAATTCTAAGCTAGCACTCTTTTCAACTGTCCAAGTACCTGCTTCAATTTCTTTACGAGCATTATCAAATAATTGAACTACTTTAACAAAGTTTTCTCCAGGAGTTAATACTCCGTCAAATTTCCATTGAGGAACACCCATTTCAGCTAATTCTAATAAGTAAGGGGCTAGAGAAACATCATTATTGGCGAAAATATGCGTCCCATTAATATCTTGATAGATTGAATAATGCGAATCTTCATCTGCTGGTTCACTCACGAATAGCCCACGTCTTTTCACAACACTTTCTTTTTTCTCAATATAGTTAAAATAATTTTGTAATAATGGACGTTTAGAATGATGAATACATGTCGCTCCATAAACTAATACTTCAATTGGTACTTCTACTTGGCTTGCTAAAATTTCCATTTCTGCTCTAGGAATTTCTCTAGCAATTACTGCACCAACTGCTCCACGTTTAGCCCAGAAATTAACTTGACGACTACTTGTGACTAACACAGCAGCATCATAATAATAAGGAATGGAGTATTCTGGATTCTTCATAATTTGTACAACTCCAGGATCTCCTACAGTAATCATATCTACATTGATTGATTTTAGAAACTGTAAATATTCAGGAACTTTAGCAATTCCTTCATTATGGAAAATCGCATTAACCGCTACATTTACTTTTTTTCCATAGCGATGTGCTAATTCTGTTAATTCTTTTTGTTCATCACGTGAAAACGACATTGGTAATCTTAAACCAAATAAGTCTTCACCAAAGCACAAAACATCTACTCCTGCTTCAAGTAATGCTTGCGCTTGTTGGATTGATTCAACTGTTGCAATCAGCTCTATCATTCCAAACGCCTCCTATTCTTTCAATAAAAATATACTGATATAGAGTAGCATAAATTTTAAAATATCGCCACTCAAAACCAGCAATCTAGAATAAGAACAGTTTCAATTAGATTTTTTATATAATAACAAAAAAATCCTCCCAAAAGGGAGGATTGAAAATCATTTTAATAAAAATTATTTTTCGATAGCAGCTACGATTCCAGCACCTACAGTACGTCCACCTTCACGGATAGAGAACTTAGTACCTTCTTCAATCGCAACTGGGTGAATTAATTCAACTTCCATAGTTACGTTGTCACCAGGCATTACCATTTCAGTACCTTCTGGTAACACACAAACACCAGTGATGTCTGTTGTACGGAAGTAGAATTGAGGACGGTAGTTAGAGAAGAATGGAGTGTGACGTCCGCCTTCTTCTTTAGTTAATACGTAAACCTCAGCTTTGAATTTTGTATGTGGAGTGATTGTTCCTGGTTTAGAAAGAACTTGTCCACGTTCGATGTTGTCACGTGTAACACCACGTAATAATGTACCAATGTTATCCCCAGCTTCAGCGTAGTCTAACAATTTACGGAACATTTCAACACCTGTAACAGTTGTTTTAGAAGTTTCTTCAGAAATACCAACGATTTCTACTTCGTCACCAACACGAACTTGTCCACGTTCAACACGTCCTGTAGCTACAGTACCACGACCAGTGATTGAGAATACGTCTTCGACTGGCATCATGAATGGTTTGTCAGTGTCACGTTTTGGAGTTGGGATATATTCGTCAACAGCAGTCATTAATTCTATAATTTTTTCTTCGTAAGCTGCATCGCCTTCTAAAGCGCGTAAAGCAGAACCTGCAATAACTGGAGTGTCATCGCCTGGGAAATCGTATTCTGATAATAAGTCACGAACTTCCATTTCTACTAATTCTAATAATTCTTCATCGTCAACCATGTCAACTTTGTTTAAGAATACAACGATGTAAGGAACACCTACTTGACGTGATAATAAGATGTGTTCACGTGTTTGAGGCATTGGACCGTCAGCTGCAGATACTACTAAGATAGCACCGTCCATTTGAGCGGCACCAGTGATCATGTTTTTAACGTAGTCCGCGTGTCCTGGGCAGTCAACGTGAGCATAGTGACGAGTATCAGTTTCATACTCAACGTGAGCAGTGTTGATAGTGATACCACGTTCGCGTTCTTCTGGAGCTTTATCGATTGAACCGTAATCTTGAGCTTGTGCGAAACCTTTCTTAGCTAAAACAGTTGTGATAGCTGCAGTTAAAGTTGTTTTACCGTGGTCAACGTGGCCGATTGTACCAATGTTAACGTGTGGTTTTGAGCGGTCAAATTTTTCTTTTGCCATTTTAAATAATTCCTCCTAAATGTTTGAGTATTTTTGTTAGATTCTATAACAGTATCTACCGATTTTAATTATACCAAAGAATACCTATAAAAATCAACTGGTTACACTAGGTAACCAGTTAACCTAGACTCTTCGATGTTATTGCGTTTATAGCGATTAATTATTCGCCATTTCCGCCATTTTTCTTAATGATTTCTTCTGCAATGCTCTTAGGAACATCTTCGTAGTGGTCGAATGTCATTGAGAATGTACCACGACCTTGTGTTGCAGAACGTAATGTAGTTGCGTAACCGAACATTTCTGATAAAGGAATCATACCTTTAACGATTTGTGCGTTACCACGAACTTCAGAACCTTCAACGCGTCCACGACGAGCGTTAACGTGACCCATTACATCTCCGAAGTATTCTTCTGGAACTGTAATTTCTACAGCCATCATTGGTTCTAAGATAGATGGTTGTGCTTTCTTAGCAGCAGCTTTCAATGCCATTGAAGCAGCAACTTTGAAGGCAGTTTCTGATGAATCGACATCATGGTAGCTTCCATCATATAATTTAGCTTTGATGTCAACTAATGGATAACCAGCTAATACCCCGTTTTCCATAGCGTCTTTCAATCCTGCTTCTACAGCTGGGATGTATTCACGAGGAACTACCCCACCGACGATAGCATTTTCGAATTCGAATCCAGCACCTTCTTCGTTAGGAGAAAATTCAATCCATACGTGACCGTATTGACCTTTACCACCTGATTGACGAACGAATTTACCTTCTGCTTGAGTAGAAGCACGGAATGTTTCACGGTAAGATACTTGAGGGGCACCTACGTTAGCTTCAACTTTGAATTCACGACGCATACGGTCTACGATAATGTCTAAGTGTAACTCACCCATACCAGCGATAACTGTTTCACCAGTTTCTTGGTTAGTGTAAGCACGGAATGTTGGGTCTTCTTCAGCAAGTTTTTGTAATGCAATACTCATTTTATCTTGGTCAGCTTTTGATTTTGGTTCAATCGCTACTTCGATAACTGGATCAGGGAATTCCATAGACTCTAAGATAACTTCTGCTTTTTCGTCACATAATGTGTCCCCAGTAGTTGTATCTTTAAGACCTACTGCTGCAGCGATATCTCCTGAGAATACTTCAGGAATTTCTTGACGTGAGTTAGCGTGCATTTGTAAGATACGTCCTACACGTTCACGTTTACCTTTAGTTGAGTTTTTAACGTATGAACCTGATTGTAAAGTACCAGAGTACACACGGAAGAATGTTAAACGACCTACGAATGGGTCAGTCATAACTTTAAATGCTAATGCTGAGAATGGTTCTTCGTCTGAAGAATGACGTTCTACTTCTGCATCAGTGTCAGGGTCAATCCCTTTAATAGATGGTACGTCTAATGGTGATGGTAAGTAGTCAACTACTGCATCTAACATTAATTGTACCCCTTTGTTTTTGAAAGCTGATCCACATAATACTGGGTAGAATTCTGCAGCACATGTAGCTTTACGGATAGCTGCTTTTAATTCTTCTTGTGAAATTTCATCGCCTTCTAAATAGCGTTCCATTAATTCTTCATCAGTTTCAGCTACTGCTTCCACTAATTTCTCACGCCACTCTTCTGCTAAATCTTGTAAATCTTCAGGGATATCTGTTTCTTGGATATCTGTACCTAAGTCATTAGTATAGATTTCTGCTTTCATTTTAATTAAATCGATGATACCTGAAAACTCATCTTCAGCACCGATTGGTAATTGAATTGGGTGAGCATTTGCTTGTAAACGTTCATGAATTGTACGAACAGAATATAAGAAGTCTGCACCGATTTTATCCATTTTGTTAGCAAATACGATACGAGGAACACCATATGTTGTAGCTTGACGCCATACAGTTTCTGTTTGAGGTTCAACCCCAGACTGTGCATCAAGTACCGCAACAGCTCCATCTAATACACGTAGAGAACGTTCTACTTCAACTGTGAAGTCCACGTGCCCTGGTGTGTCGATGATGTTAATACGGTGACCTTTCCATTGTGCTGTTGTAGCAGCAGATGTGATAGTGATACCACGTTCTTGTTCTTGTTCCATCCAGTCCATTTGTGAAGCACCTTCGTGAGTTTCACCAATTTTATGGATTTTACCAGTGTAATAAAGTACACGCTCAGTTGTTGTAGTTTTACCTGCGTCAATGTGAGCCATGATACCGATATTACGCGTTTTTTCAAGAGTAAATTCTCTCTTTGCCATCTTCGTTCTACACCTCTTTATTTAATAGTTAATTTATGCATAGATTAAAAAGCCCGAAGGCTTTTTGAATCTTACCAACGATAGTGAGCAAACGCTTTGTTTGCTTCTGCCATTTTATGAGTATCCTCACGTTTTTTAACAGAAGCACCTGAGTTGTTCGCTGCATCCATGATTTCACGAGCTAAACGAACTTCCATAGTGTCTTCACCACGTAAGCGTGAGTAGTTTACTAACCAACGTAAACCTAATGTAGTACGACGGTCTGAACGAACTTCAACTGGTACTTGATAGTTAGAACCACCAACACGGCGAGCTTTAACTTCTAATACTGGCATAATGTTCTTCATAGCTTGATCGAACACTTCCATTGGATCATTTCCAGTTTGTTCTTTAACGATGTCAAATGCATTGTATAAAATTGTTGCTGCTTTACCACGTTTACCATCTACCATTAAACGGTTGATTAAACGAGTAACTAATTTTGAATTATAAATTGGATCAGGCAAAACATCACGTTTTGCGACAGGACCTTTACGAGGCATTTATAATCCTCCTTTCATCATTTTGAGTTATTAATTATTTTTATAGTTTATTTAACCTAAATTATTTTTTAGGACGTTTTGTACCGTATTTAGAACGACCTTGCATACGGTTGTTAACTCCAGCAGTGTCTAATGCACCACGGATGATGTGGTAACGTACCCCTGGTAAGTCTTTTACACGTCCACCACGGATTAATACTACGCTGTGTTCTTGTAAGTTGTGACCGATACCTGGAATGTACGCAGTTACTTCGATTAAGTTTGATAAACGTACACGGGCATATTTACGTAACGCTGAGTTAGGTTTTTTAGGTGTCATTGTACCTACACGAGTACATACACCACGTTTTTGTGGAGAGTTTGTATTCGTTTGTGATTTTTTAAAGCTGTTATATCCTTTACCTAACGCTGGAGAAGCTGATTTCTCAACTGCTGATTTACGAGGTTTACGGACTAATTGGTTAATTGTTGGCATTTAGCTCTTCCTCCTTCCCTATCGGGTTCTTCTTGGTCCACACATCCTGGTGGTCCATTTTTTTATAAAAATTAAAAGACACATAAATGTCTCTCTCAGTGGCCTTTTTACCAGTCAGCACGACTGATATGATTTCTAATCAGGAATCAGGTATAAAAGTACCTTTGATATAGTACCATAATTATTCAACCTCGTCAACGGGTGTAGGCTATTTCTTTTTTATAGTTTTTGTGTATATTTTGACCATTCTCTTTCATTCATTTTATACAAGATTATTATACTTCTTTTACAAAACAATAATGATTTTCCTTTGAAAGTGATGCATCATATCTAAAACCATCTAAATCAAAATTTTGTATTTCAACTTTTTCTTGAACACGTTGACTCATCATCCACGCTGCCATTTTTCCTCTTGCTTTCTTCGAAATAGTAGAATGTTGTTTTAATACCCCTTCTTTTTTCTCAAAGAATTCAATATCTACCCAATCATATTGTTTTTTATTAAATAACGAAGAAAACTCACTACTTGCTAAGTTGACGATGCACTCTCCTTCTTCAAAAGAAGTTGCGATTCTTTCTTTCCAATATTTTTTCAGCGTTAGTCCTTCAACTTTCAAACTCATCGTTAAATCTAAACGATATGGCTTCACACATTCCTCTGGACTAATTGCTCCATATAACGCTGAAAGAATTCGGATATGTTTCGACGCATAATTTTGATGTTCTTTCCAATCTGCGACTTGTTTGAAACTTCGATAAGCTAACCCTTGATACATATCCATCGCATGATAAGTAATACCTTCTTGAAACTTCTGAATTTTATCCAAATTTTCTTCCAATAAAGTATCACTCACTTTCAGTAAGTTCTTCAGTTCTTCTTTAGTGTAACTTTCTAATATAGAAACAATTTTTTGGCTATCTTCCGTTAGCACCCAATCTTTTGACAAAGGTGAATCTGTCGCCATTTCTTTTGCTGGTGACATAATTATTTTCATTAAATCATCCTTTCCTAGTTTTCTGCTTCTATTTTAACTTAAAAAAGAAGCAAGAAACAACTCTCGTCATTTCTTACTCCTTCATTCTTCGTTCTATTAGTTTAATTTCCAAATATCACGGTTGTAATCTGCAATTGTACGGTCACTTGAGAAGAAACCAGCCATTGCAATGTTTGTAATCACTTTGGCAATCCAATTTTCACGGTCGTGATAATCTACTAACATACGTTCTTTTGTTTGGATATAGTCTTCTAAATCTAATAAAGTCATGAACCAGTCTTTATTTCTTAATTCATTGAATAATCTTTCTAGGCGTTCTCTATTTCCTAATGAAACTAGAGAATCACTTACGATAAAGTCTACTAATGGACGAATCGCTTCTCTTTCATAGTATGAGTATGAATGGTAATCACTATTTTCATAATGTTTAATAACAGTGTCGCTATCTTCACCAAAGACATAAATGTTTTCATCCCCTACTAATTCGTGGATTTCCACATTCGCTCCGTCTAACGTTCCTAATGTTAACGCACCATTTAACATGAATTTCATATTACCTGTTCCACTTGCTTCTTTTGAAGCTAATGAAATTTGTTCAGAAATATCTGCTGCAGGAATTAAGTGAGTTGCTGCAGTAACATTGTAGTTTTCTACCATTACAACTTGTAAGTGTGGACTTACTTCTGGGTCATTTGCAATTAATTCAGATAAGCATAAGATCAAATGAATAATATCTTGTGCAATCACATAAGCAGGAGCAGCTTTTCCTCCGAAGATAATTGTGATTGGTTTTGCAGGAATGTTTCCATTTTTAATATCTAAATATTTGTAAATGACATATAATGCGTTCATTTGTTGACGTTTGTATTCATGCATACGTTTAATTTGAACGTCAAAAATTGAATCTTCTTTAACCGTTACACCTTGGTGTTCTTGTAAGAAGTGTTTCAAACGTAATTTATTGTTACGTTTAATATCTTTTAATGTTTCTTGGAATTCTAAATCATGTGTATGAGCTTTTAACGCTTCTAATTTAGTTGCATCATGACGGTATTCTTTTCCAATGGTACGATCTAATAATTTAGCTAATTCTGGATTTGCATGCATTAACCAACGACGGAACGTAATTCCGTTTGTTTTGTTGTTAAATTTCTCTGGATAAATTTCATAGAAATTCTTCAATTCGCTTTGTTTTAAAATTTCTGTATGCAATGCTGCTACACCATTCACGCTATATCCATAATGAATATCCATATTCGCCATATGAACACGGTTATATTCGTCAATAATCGCTACACTTGCATCATCAAATTGTGCTCTTACACGTGCATCTAATTCTTTAATAATTGGCACTAAGTGTGGCACTACTTGTTCTAAGTAATGTAAAGGCCATTTTTCTAAAGCTTCTGCTAAAATTGTGTGGTTTGTATAAGCTGTCATTGAACGAACAATTTCAACTGCTTCATTAAACTCAATTCCACGTTCACCTAATAAACGAATTAATTCAGGAATCACCATTGATGGGTGAGTATCATTAATTTGAACAGTTGCATATTCTGCTAAATCATGTAAGTTACTACCTTTAGCAACTGCTTCGTCTAATAATAATTGAGCGCCATTACTTACCATGAAGTATTGTTGGTAAATACGTAATAATTCCCCTTGCTCATCACTATCATCTGGATATAAGAATAATGTTAAGTTTTCAGCAATTTTTGTTTTATCAAATGCGATTGAATCATCATGAACTAATGATTCATCAATTGTATCTACATCAAATAAATGTAATTGGTTTTTATGAGATTGTTCATACCCTAAAACATCAATATTGAACATTTTTGATTTTAATGTAAAGTTTGCAAATGGTACTTCATATGAAACATCAGTTGGAACTAACCAGCTATCTGGAGTTAACCATTGATTTGGTACTGCGTTTTGTTGGTTATCTTTGAATTTTTGTTCAAATAATCCAAAGTGATAATTTAATCCAACTCCATCCCCTGGCAAACCAAGAGTTGCGATAGAATCTAAGAAACATGCTGCTAAACGACCTAATCCACCGTTTCCTAATGATGGTTCTAATTCGATTTCTTCAATTTCTGCTAAAGTATGACCTTCAGCTTCTAATTCTTCTTTTACTTCCTGTCTCTTATACACATCTGACGCTGCCGACGACCTAACACAGGTGTAG
>CAMYBO010000034.1 GCA_947254045.1 uncultured Granulicatella sp.
CACCTGTGTTAGGTCGTCGGCAGCGTCAGATGTGTATAAGAGACAGGATGAAAAGGAAGTAGAATTCCCATTCCTTGACACACACTCCCCTAATACAAAAAAGTAGGAATAGACTTCCCCGTAGTAGTAAAGGTATTAGTAGCCAAGTGTGGCTACTAATACTGGGGAAATTTGAGACCTTAAGCTCAAATTTTAGCCATGAGACCGCAGGTCTGCTGGCGTCCCTTACTACTACAAATGAAGTCTATTCCTACGCCTCCAATTCCACAAAAACAACCTTCAAATAATCACTCAGCGGCGTACATGGCGCCACTGGAAAATCCATCGGCAATTTCTTCTGATGTGCTAAACGATATCTTCTACCAGAAGAACGAAGTCCCTTATGAATCATTTCTAAAAATTGCTTCTCTGAAACATTTGCCGCATTCGTCGACAAAATTAAATTCCCATTTTTTGCCGTTAACGGAACTAACTGCTCCACTAAATTAGCATAATCTTTCGCAACCGAAAAAGTTCTCTTCTTCGTACGAGCAAAACTAGGCGGATCTAACACAATCGTATCAAACGTTAATTCTTTCTTTGCAGCATATTTAATATAATCAAACACATCCATTACATATATCTTCTGCTTAGATGCATCTATCCTATTCACTTCAAATTGCTCCTTAGTCTTCTCTAAACTACGATTAGCAACATCTACACTCGTTGTCTGAATCGTACCACCCATTGCTGCAGCAACAGAAAACGCACCCGTATAACTAAATAAATTTAAAATCGTTTTTCCTGCACTATAGTCATCTCTTAATAATGTACGAACTTCACGCTGATCTAAAAAGATTCCAGTCATCAATCCTTCATCAAGATACGTTGCATAACGAACTCCTTCTTCTTGAATAATTAATGGCTCACTCGCCTTAACTCCTCTTACAAATTGACTTTCTGGTAGTTTTTCTTTTGAAGCATAACGAATCTTTTCATAAATCCCTTGAATACTTGGAATTGCTTCTTTTAATTGGTCTATGATTAACTCTTTCCATTGATAAATCCCTGCACTATACCATGAAACAACGACGAACCCATCATACCAATCAATCGTAATTCCACCAAGTCCATCTCCTTCTCCATTAAACAATCGAAAAGCTGTTGTACTTTCATCCCCCATTAAAGCAGAACGCTTTTGTACAGCTTTTTGGAAGATTCCTTTTATAAATGAAGGTGTTAATTTCTCTCCATCTTTTTTAGAATAGACCCAACCGATTCCTTTATGTTGAAATCCTACATAAGCCATTGCTAAAAATTCTTTTTTTTCATCACAAACACGGACATATTCGCCCTCTTTTGCTTCCAACGGTTTTGCTAAATCTTCTTGATTTAATAAAGGAGACCCCTTTTTCACTAATTTTGCGGCTTTTGTTTTTAAAATGATTTCTCTCATAATTCTAATCTCCTTGTTCTCTCTTTATATTTTTTATAACACCAATATCCCAAAACGCTTCCCAACACATTACAAATGACATCATCAATATGAGTGACACCTGTTGAAAATAACCATTGACTAATTTCTATTAAAAGAGAGATCGATAAACCCGCCCAAAAAGATAGTTTATAATAACTTTTCTCCTTTAATAAAATCCCACAAAATAAACCAATTGGCATAAACCAAATAATATTCCCAAATACATTATAATATGCTGCAAATAGAGATCCGTGTGTAAATAATTTTACACTATCTACAAAAGGTATCCAATAAATTTCTTGCAACGGTCGTGGTGAAACGGTCATCAATTTAAAAATACTTGATTGTCGAAAAATCGTAACATTTAATAATACGAGTAAATAAAAAATAAATAAATGAAGATAACTCTCTAATTTCCAATTAATCGTTTGTTTGTAATAGTTTCTAAATAAGAGAGAAATCGACCATACTCCTAGCCATCCTATAAAGAATATAAGAGCATGATCGATACTATTCATTAAAAGACGAATCAAAGGGAAATGATTTATTCGCCCGTCCAACAATTGTTCTATCCATTGATAGATTGGTTCTAAAAAAAACATTTCCCGATTCATCCCTTTCCTTATTCCTTTTCTTCTTTTCCAGGGAATGTAAGTGTAAATGTCGTTCCTTTTCCAACTTCACTATCTGTCTGTATTGTTCCATGATGACTCTTCATTAATGAATGAACAATCGCTAAGCCAATTCCAGACTCCCCATATTTTGTACTCTTTCTTGAAACATCTGCTTTATAAAATCTTTCCCAGATTGCTTCGACTTCTTTTTTACTAATTCCAATTCCATCGTCAATAATTTGCACAATGGCATTCGAATCTTCATTCCAACCTTTAATGAGAATATGACCCTTATCCGTAAATTGGTTCGCATTTTTCGTCATATTCACTAAAATTTGAATAAAGCGATCATAATCTGCATAAACTGTAAAGTCTTCTGGACATTCACAGCGTAAATCATTTCCTTTATTCTTAGCTAATTCTTGTAATTGATCAACAACATTTTGTAAAGCTTCTGCGCCTGAGAAGTTTTGTTTCACCAACACAATTTGATCGGAACGAATTTTTTCATAGTCTAGATTCTCATTTACTAATCGAATCAAGCGTTGTGTTTCATTAGTGATTAATTCTAAACTTCTCTCACGGCGAGACTCTGGTATCATGTGGTGAATTAATCCTTCCAGTAATCCATTCATCGTTGTAAGTGGTGTTCTCATCTCATGAGCTACGTCCATCATTAATTGACGTCTTAAATTCTCTTGTCGTTCAATTTCTTGTTCAGATTTCTGTAAAGATTCTGCCATCTTATTAAAGTCCATTACTAAATCATCGAACTCATCTCGTTTTTGAGTTGGCAGTGATATATCATAATTTCCTTCTGCAATTTCGTGAGTCGCTTTTCTCAAGCGATTAATTCGTCTTGTTTGATAGTTGGCAAATAAGACACTCAGAATGACTCCTGCCACTGCTGCTGATGAAAATCCTACTAAAATCGAATTTCTTAATTCCGCCATTTCCGTTTCAATACGACTTAATGGACTAGAAATCGCTAGGAACCCATTATATGTTTGATTTTTGAAAATCGGATAATAAATCGTTACTAAATCTGCTGCTTCTCCCACAAAATTATGCTTTGTTTGCTTCATATTAATGGCAGATCCATCTTGAAGATCTTGTAATTCATCATCCGTTAATGAACTTTTGACATTTAATACCGTTGCTGGATAAGTCATTTTATTATCTTTATCAAAAATCGCCACTCCTAAATGTTCATCTTTCAATAAGGATAAGCTGCTATTAATCTCATCTGCTGTTAAATCATGTACTAATATCGCTTTAGCATATCCAAATAATTGTTGCGACCGTTGTAAGAAAATTTTATTGGTCATGACATTATAAAATAACAATCCACAAACAACAACGGATACTAATACAACTGATAAAAATCCTACTAATTGTTGGTAAAAATATTTCATCTTCTAAATCCCACTATCATCAAATTTATATCCGACACCCCATACTGTTTGAATAACATGAGGGCCAACTGCTTCAATTTTTTGACGTAATTTTTTAATATGGGCATCAATCGTACGTTCATCACCATAAAATGGATCTTCCCAAATTTTTGTTAATAAGTGTTCTCTTGAGAATACTTGGCGAGGATGTTGTGCCATTAAGACTAATAAATCAAACTCTTTCGGAGTCAATCCATCAATTTTCACGCCGTCAATAAAGGCTTCATGAGTTTTTGTATTAATAGCAACGTGTTTTGTTTCAATATCAAATTGCCCTGAACTTGTTGGAGCTTCACTAGAAGTTCCTCGACCAATACGGCGATGCAATGCTTTAATTCTAGCCATCATGGTTAAGGGACTAAATGGTTTTGCAACATAATCATCTGCTCCAATTTCTAACCCAATAACTTGGTCACTTTCTGAATCTCTTGCTGTTAGCATGACAATCGGTACTTGTTCATTCATTTGACGAATTTGACGACAAATTTGCATGCCATCCATTGAAGGTAAGTTTAAATCTAAAATCACTAAACTCCATTTATCTTGGTCATTAACAAATGCATCATAGCCTTCTTGCCCATCATGATAAAATTCCGCTGTCCAACCTTCTTTTTCAAAAAACATTTCCATCATTTCACACACTGCTTCTGTATCTTCAATCATTAAAATATGCATCTTACTTCCCCCTTTTTGAATCATTTCACACTTAGTATACCTTAATTTTATGAATCCGTTAACTAGAAAGTATGAAGATTTTGTGAAGATGAAAAAAGAGACGACCGAAGTCGCCTCAGAATTTTCCAATTTGTTTTTCTTGTTCTGCAACGCTCTCTGCACTCGTCAATCCATTTGCTACAGCTTTTTTTGCTTCTTCTCTATCAAAATCCTTAACAATATCAAATCAAATCTCTATTTTTGGTTGTCGATGAGTAGTTGGAACAAGCCAATAATACTCTGTCTTTTTCAATTCTTCTGCTAAACTTGTATCATCCATCTTAGGAACAATTTCCAAAAATGATGCTTCTTCATACACTTTCACTGCTTTATCCCATTGAATATCCGAAGATAGAAATAATTGATTCAACCTTCCTCTGATTTTGTTGCTAAACTTTCAAATTTACTTTGACTGATATCAGAAGCCATATTCTCACTTTCCATTGCCAATACAGTCGAGCTTCCTAAAATAAATACAAACAAACCAAATAGTAAAGCAATCATCTTTTTCATGTTATTTCCTCCATTCTTCATGAACCATCCTTGCATCCTATTTTATAAACTCTGTAAATCATCAGCATTTATCATTATTTTTACTCATTACAACTGATCAACCATGCATCGTAGTTACACATCTCCATGTTGTATAACTCACGTCTTTTAATAACATTGTACTGCAACACTCTTCTTGTATAAACGATTACTTTTCTTAAGTTCAAAAAATGATCAATCTTATTCTTGTAATTTGAATCGTAAACTATTCAATTGATCCATCTGTTCATCACTCCATGGTGAGCGACGTCTGGAAATTTCTTGATATTGTCTTGATAATTGATTTTGTTTCTTCTTACTTCTTTGAATTTCTTTAAAAAATTCTCTTGCAGATTT
The DNA here is from genome assembly GCA_947254045.1 of uncultured Granulicatella sp. GTDB lineage: Bacteria > Bacillota > Bacilli > Lactobacillales > Aerococcaceae > Granulicatella. The sequence continues at coordinate 5,127 of CAMYBO010000034.1, forward strand.
TCTTAAAGCACCTTTTTGAAAAATGACCCATTGTTCTGCTAAATCACTCGTTGCTACAGACACTTGAATAACTTGCGTATTCATTTCACTAACTGTTCTCTCAATGTATTCATCAGCAGTTTCATCTTCTGCTGTAAAGATGACTTTCACTTGAGAAGATTCAAATGACTGAGTAATTCCTGGAACAAATTGTGCATCAAAAACAATCCACACTTCAACATGTTCAAATTTTCTAAAATTAGCGCAATGATGGATGAGTAAATCACGAGCACTTTCTAAATCATCTTGTTTTTTTAAACTCACTAATTCAGGCCAAGCTCCAATCATATTATACCCATCAATGATATATAATTGTTTCTTCATAAATCACCTATTAATGACGAGAACGAAAAACTTCATACATCATTAAAGCACTTGCGACACTTGCATTCAAACTTTGAACATGTCCTGTCATCGGAATCGTAATCATCTCATCTACGGCATCTTTAACAATACGAGATACTCCTTTTCCTTCATTCCCCATCACAATCGCAATTGGACCTTTTGTATTCCATTGACGATAATCCGTTCCTTTCATATCTGTTCCGAACACCCAAACTCCATGTTCTTTCAACTGTTCAATTGTTTGAGTTAAATTCGTCACACGAACAACGGGAACATGCTCGATAGCCCCTGTAGAAGCTTTTGCTACGGTAGAAGTTAAGGAAACACTTCTTCTCTTCGGAATAATAATACCGTGAACTCCCGTAGCATCTGCAGTACGTAAAATACTTCCTAAATTATATGGGTCTTCAATTCCATCTAAAATTAAAATAAATGGATCTTCATTTTTTCCCTGAGCCTTTTTAAAAACATCTTCTAAAGTCGCATATTCATATGCTGCAATTGAAGCAACAACTCCTTGATGGACAACTTCCCCAACAAGATCTTGTAATTTAGCTTTCGGAACATTTTGAATTTGAATTCGATGTTCTTTTGCTAAATCAATAATCGGTGTAATTTCTTTCCCAGATAAAGCTTCTTGGATCCATAATTTGTTCACACGTTCTGGTTGTTGTAAAGCTTCTCTTACTGCATGACGTCCATATACAAAATCTGTGGACTCTTGTTCATTTAAAAAACTTTCCGGTGTATATTTTGGACGAGGTGCTTTAGCCTCTTTTTTGAAGCCCTTTGGTTGACTCCCTTTTTGTCTATTCGAATTTTTTTCTTGTCTAGCCATGTTTTTCCTCCATTTGTTGAATACACCATGCAATCACTTCATCTAATCGATCTTTTTGTCCACTTAAATATAAATAGCCAATCATCGATTCAAATCCAGTCGACATACGATACGTAATGACATCTGCATTTTTTGCCTTAGTATGACTCTTCGCATTTCTTCCACGTTTGAAGTATTCTAATTCTTCTTCTGTTAAAAATGACTCGCTATCCAACATTTGTTGAATTAAATTCGCTTGAGCCTTGGCAGAAACATAACGAGTAGCTTCACGATGCAAGACATTTGGTTTCGTCTTTCCAGTTCTTAACACATGTTGACGAATATATAATTCATAAATGCCATCACCCATATAAGCTAATGTTAATCCATTTAATAAATGCCAATCTTTAATGATTTCCATTATACTCTTCTCCATCTTGTTCCTTGAGCAGTATCTTCTAACACAATTCCTTGAGCTTTCAATAATTCTCTAATTTCATCGCTTCGTGCAAAGTTTTTCGCTTTTCTTGCTTCTAAACGTTCGTCAATTAATGCTTGAATTTCATCATCTACTAATTCTTCTTGACCTTCTTTCATTCCAAAAATCGCAAATAATTGTTCAGCTTTTTCTAATAATTTTTCTAAAACAACACGTGATACTGCTTCACGTTCTAGATAAACATTCCATTCTTTTACGAATTGGTATAAAACAGTCATACCATTAGCAGCATTAAAATCATCATCCATCTCTTCTTGGAATTTGCCTTCTAATGCTTCAAAACCAGCCCATACATCTTGGTCATCTTCTAAAGATTCAACTGCATTTTCTAAACGATAACGCGTATTGCTAAAAGCTGTTTGGATTTTTGACACATTTGCTGTTGCTTCTTGTAATGAAGACTTGCTGAATTTCAATGGTCTACGATAGTGCGCACTTGCTAGGAAGAAACGTAAAATTTGAGGATCAATTTCTTTAATAATATCGTGAACTAATACGAAATTACCAAGAGATTTACTCATTTTTTCTCCATCTTCACCCATTGTTACAAAGGCATTATGCATCCAATAACGAGCAAATGGGTGCCCTGTTTTTGATTCACTTTGCGCAATTTCATTTTCATGGTGTGGGAAGGCTAAGTCTTGTCCGCCACCGTGAATATCAATGGTATCACCTAAATGTTTTGTCGCCATTACGGAACATTCAATATGCCACCCTGGACGACCTTTGCCCCAAGGAGAATCCCAACTAATTTCACCTGGTTTAGCACTTTTCCATAGCGCAAAGTCTAATGGATTTCTCTTTTTAGCATCATCTGCACTTTCCGTTCTTTGGCTAGCTCCTACTTGTAAATCTTGAATACTTTGATCACTTAATTTTCCATAATCTTTGAACTTTTCAGTGATGAAATATACATCTCCACCAGATTCATACGCTGCTTCTTTTTCGACTAATTCCCTAACAAAGGCAATAATATCATCCATTGTATTCATAACAGTTGGATTTAAAGTTGCTTTTTTTACATTTAATGCATCTGTATCTTCATAGAAAGCTTCAATATATTTTTTAGAAACTTCTTCAGGTGTCATTCCTGTTTCATTTGCTGCTTTAATAATTTTATCATCCACATCTGTAAAATTCGAAACATAGTTCACATCGTATCCGCGATATTCAAAATAACGACGGATTGTATCAAATGCAACGGTACTTCTCGCATTCCCAATATGAATATAATTATAAACCGTTGGTCCGCAAACATATATTTTTACCTTACCTGGTTCTAGTGGCTTAAATTCTTCTTTTTGACGTGTTAAAGTGTTATATACTTGAATCATAATTTCCTCCATATAATTCTGTGATTTCTTATTCTTCTTTTGTATGAATTCGAACAACTTTAGCAGGCAAACCTACTGCAGTTGTATGAGCTGGAATATCTGATAACACCACTGCTGCTGCACCAATTTTGGCACCTTTTCCAATCGTAACTGGCCCAATTACTTGAACATGAGCAGACAATAATACTCCATCTTCAATGGTTGGATGACGTTTACCCGTTTGTTTTCCAGTTCCACCTAATGTAACCCCGTGGAACATTTTCACATCATCTCCAATAATCGCTGTTTCACCAATAACAATTCCCATTCCATGATCAATAAAAAATCGACGACCAATTTGCGCTGCTGGGTGAATTTCAATTCCAGTAAAAAATCGACTAAATGTACTCAGCATGCGAGCAAGAAGTCTACATCGGCAAGTAGTGTGTAACCAATGTGCTAATCGATGCATAACAGTTGCATGATAGCCTGGATACGTTAAAACAATTTCTAAACTACTTCGTGCAGCTGGATCGTTCTTTTTATAGGTTTCCATATCCTCTTGAAAACGTCCCATCTCCTCACTCTCCTTTACTTGTACTATTTTTTTATTATAGCATATTTTCTACCGTTTTTTCTCTTTCTCAAACTAGGAAACTAAAAAAAGACTTTTCAGCGAAGAAAAGCCTTTTTACTCTCTCATAGACTAACGGTTAAACAAATATACTTATTAAAATAGATTTTTTTGATGTAGCATGCATGAGATTCGCTTTTTAGCGAGGCTGCTTACGCCCTATGCCGCATCACAGAAATCAGTTTCTGTTTTCACACGGTAAAACTAAGTTCAAAATTACACCCGCTAATGCACATAATGCTGTACCTGATAATGTCACAGGACCTAATTCTAAAATCGCTCCACCTAATCCTAACACTAACATCGAACTCGCAATAATCAAATTACGAACTTCTCTAAAATCTACTTGCTTTTCAATTAAAACTTTCAAACCATTACTTGCAATAACCCCATACAACATAATAGACATTCCCCCAAGCACTGCATTTGGAATGGTAGAAATTAATGCTGTAAACTTCCCAAGGAAACTCAACCCAATCGCAAATAATGCTGCATTACGAATCACTGAAACACTTGCAATTCTTGTCATCCCTAGAACCCCTGTATTTTCACCATAAGTTGTATTCGCAGGTCCACCCATAAACGCTGAAACTGCAGTCGCAACACCATCTCCAATTAATGTACGATGTAAGCCTGGTGTTTTCAAAAATTGTCTTCCACAAATTTGACTTAAAACCGTATGGTCTCCTATATGTTCTGCAATGGTTACAACAGCTACTGGTAAAATTGCCCAAGTTTCAGGACCGCAATACCAGTGATATTCTTTGAAAAATCCATTTGTTGAAAATGGTAAATATAATTGCGGAATCGCAATCCAATCTGCTTCTAATACTGGAGTGAAATCCACTAATCCAAACAGTACAGCTACAATATATCCTCCAATAATTCCGAATAAGAATGGAATTATTTTTAAAAATCCTTTAGCTTTTGTATTAATAAATGCTGTAATTAAGAATGTAACGACTGCTACTGTCATTTGTTGGACTGTACCATCTTTAATAAATCCTGCATTTGTCACTGCAGAATTTGCTAAGCCTAAGCCAATTACCATAATCATTGGTCCAATGACAATTGGTGGTAATAAACGATCAATCCATTTTGTTCCAATTAATTTAATCGCTAATGCTACTACTACATAAACAAGGCCAACAAGAACAACCCCAGATTGTGCTGCTGAAACATCGCCATTCATTTGCTTCATCGCAAATGCCATCGCTGAAATAAATGCAAACGAAGACCCTAAGTACACTGGCACTTTAAATTGAGTAGCTACCATGTAAATCAGAGTTCCTAAACCTGAAGCAAATAATGCTACAGAAACAGGCATTCCTAAAATTAATGGCACTAAAATCGTCGCCCCAAACATCGCAAACACATGTTGCAAGCTCAGTAACAATCCTTTGGCAAAAGGTGGATTTTGGTCCACATCGAGTAATAAGTTGACTTTTGAAGTTTGTAACTCCATCATTCCCTCTTTTCCGGGCCTTTTTGTGCATACAAAAAAACAACCCTATTTATTTTTGTTTGCAAAAGGGCTGCTTTCATACAGAAGAATGTTCTCTATGCAAAGAAAATTCTCCTAGAAAATATAGACTTGAACTATGACCACCTTTTTCACCTCACGGGATGAATTTAAAAGCCCTCGCTATGCGAAAGTATACTAGATTTTTTACAAAATAACAAGTAGTTTTTTCGTTTATTTAAAAATCTGTCAAATGTAAAGTTTTAACATACCTTTACACCAAAAATATCTCTGTTTCTTAGTTTTAATATTAATTGCAATTTGTATAAAAATAAATTACACTATAACCATAAAAGAAAACGGTTTCCAAACAACTCTTTCAAGATTATATTATTTAATTTCCAAGTATTTACTATCTATTTTTAGACTTAATTAATTTAAATGAAAAAGAGAATATTGATCAGCTTGATAACGATTTTAGGAA
>CAMYBO010000035.1 GCA_947254045.1 uncultured Granulicatella sp.
CATCAATATAACCTGCATAACCATCTTTTTTAGCATCATTGAAGAATTCTTTGTATGTTTCTCGTTCCAAAGTTGCTTTGAAAAACTGTTTTAATTCCGCTAACTCTTCTTGGTGATTTTCATATCGTTCAATCATAGCAGCAGACAATGGAGCTTTTGTATTTTTATCCTTAATGGATAAAATATTCGCTAGAACAACACTATCATAAACTTTCTTAGCAGCTAGAAATACATCCGCTACTTCATCTCCAACTTGTTCCAACAATGCAGTTAGGTCATCTTCATAACTTTCTTTAGAAAATTGAAGAGTAGATTTTTCATCTAACTTAAAAATCTTTTTAAATTCTCCTGAGTTACCTACAATTAATTTTAAAAATTCAATCAATGGACTCTTTTTATCAATCCTATATGTCTGTACAATTTTATCTTTTTTAGCAGATTTACTAATTTTCTCAGTTAAAATACCTCTTACTTCCATTTTCTTTTCTAGCACAGAAACATCTTCAAAATAAGTACTATAGACTGCTAAAAATTCATCAAACAACTGTTGGATATCATTGTTTTCAACATCTACGTTTCCTTCAATTAAAAAATGTCCTCTAAACTTAACAATATGAGCTAAAGCTAAATAGACTAAACGTAAATCAGCTTTTTCTTTTCCATCTGCTAATTCTTTTCTTAAATGGTAGATTGTTTTATAGTTATCATGAAATGCAACTTCTTGTTCAACATTTCCAAAAAATGGATATTTACTATGTGGTTTATCCTCTTCCCATAAAAATGAATCTTGTAATCTAGCAAAGAAATTTTCATCCACTTGCATCATAAATGGCGCGAAAATTTCTTGTAAATAACAGATTCGATTCCTTCTTCGTTCAATTCTACGACGATTGGTACGCTTCATTCGACGAGCCATCGCTGTTTCACCACTATCAAACAATACGGAACCCATTAAATTTTTACGAATAGATTTTTTATTAGTATTTCCTAAAACTTTTACTTTTTTTACAGGGACTTTATAATTGTCATCAAAAATAACACTATACCCAACACTATTTGTCCCAATATCTAATCCAATGGAGTAATTTTTCCTCATATTTCCCACCTCTTTAAGAAATTATTCACAGTTTCATTTTAACAAAAAACGTTTACATTTAAAAGTATTTGTTGTATACTTTCAGTGTGGAACTATTCAGAACAACACAGCAAGTTAAAATAAGGCTTGTCCGTAAACAACGTTTCATACGTGGATGTCGATTCGACATCTTTTTTTATACATTTTTTGTAAATAAGCAAAAATCTTCATCGATTTTATGACTTACCATTGAGAAATCCTCTACTAATTTCCCTTGTAAAAAACAAACATCTAAATGATTTAAACGAATATAATCTAAAATTTCTTCTACTTCCTTTTTTTGAAAATAAACTAGCGTATTCACAAAAATTAACAATTTCTTTTTACTCAAATACTTATAAACTTGGATAATTTCCAATATTTTATCCAACAAACTATCACTTCTTGTTTCAATCTGAACTCCTAAAGCCTTAATTAATTCTTGAATCGTTATTTCGTCATACTCTAGATCTAATTCATTTTCAACCAATTCATAACTTATTAATTCGGTAATTGTTCCTGTTAACTTTTCAATCATTGATTTCACTTCTGGTTTTTCATTTAATTGACTTTCAATATCTCCATAAATTAGTTTTAACATAGCTGTTGAATTAACATCATAACCAAGTATATCCGTTACAATCATTACTTCTGACTCTTTAATTGGTTTAAATCTTTTATCCGCTAATTTCAATCGTCCTTCACCATCATAACGATAAAAATCTTCAACTGTACGAGCAAGTGCTACTCTTGATTCAATACTTAATAATGTTGCACCTTCCACAAGAATTTCTTCATCTGCTAAAGGTAATCCAATTCTAATCATTTTCATCATCTCCCAAAAATACTAATCGATCTTCCGTATTCGCAACTGATTGATTTCTTTCACCTGATAAATAAATCATCCTAGCAAATTGTTTCTCTGTTACGGTTAAAATCGTAATCATCCCTTTTTTAGGATTATGTTGTTTTAATCTTGCAATCATACTTTGATTTGCAGTTCCATTCAACAATAATTTACTATAAACAGAAAATTGATGTTTTATAAATCCCTCACTAATTAAAAATTTTCGAAATTGTCGATATGCTTTTCTTTCTTCCGCTGTTTCTACAGGCATATCAAACATTAATAACATTCGCATATATCTCTCACTCATAGACGAAACACCGGTACTTCCGCCTTCTCCCCATTTAGAACTTTAATCACCTTTTTCGTATACTCACTAACAATATTCGATAAATACATTTCTTTTTTCTCATAATAGTAAGTTTTGCAAAACAACTGAAACAAATCTCTTTTAAGATCTACAAAAACTTTATAACGATTTTGATAAACAATCTGATCTACTAATGGACGAAACGGTTCCATCAAATCACTTGCTAAATTAAAAGCATTAAACTGGTTTGCATGTTTTAATCCTAATTGAGTTAAACAACCATTTGAAACAATTTCTCTGGCAAATAAACTTAGTAATAAAGTATACCCATAATCTAACGCAGCATTAATATCATTCGCATCATCTCTTGTGAACTTGCTTCCAAATAATGTTGTAAAATAAGTTCTTGCCGCATGACCTTCTCGATTAGTGACATCATTTAATTGTAATTCGTGAATGAGTCGACCTAATGATTCTGATTTCACTGTATAATCTTGTTGATATAGATGACTGGCTTGATTCATCATTTTTTGCAAAATAATTTCTGTCCAAACTTCTACCTTTCTATCCTTCTCCCATTGAAGTTGTTTTGCTAATTGTAAGCTGCTATTATGACTTCCATAAAAAGGAACTAGTTGAGCAATTGGTAATCGTTTATCATCACAAATAATCACTAATATTTTTTCATCCATTAATCGCTTCATTAACATCGTTGTAATTAAAATATCTGTTCGTTCTAATAATAAAACGTCAATCTCCGATAAATGAATTTTTTCTACACTTTCTGCATCTTTATAAATTAAATAATTATTTTTATACGATAGCTTAGCATGTGCTTTAACAACAATTGTTCTCCACCCCATTTTTCCCACTCCTAACCGATATAATCCATATATATTTAGTTTAGCACTGCTAAAAATGGTAGTCTACACTTTGTGAGTGAATTTACAAAAAAGAAGTTCCACAAAAGAAACTTCTTCCCAACCTTATTAAATTAAAAATACAACAGCCTTCCTATAGTAGCACGAGACTCGCCAAAGCGAGGTTGCTGACGTCCCTTGCTACCATATTTAAAAAGTCATTTTACTATCGCACTCTCATAAACTCCCCTTAAAGCACAAAAGACTTCTTATGGTAGCACGAGACTCGCAAGCGAGGCTGCTGACGTCCATATTGCTACCATATCAAAAAGTCATTTTATGCACCGCTTCCCGTTCATAAATCTGAATCAATTCTTCTCGTAATCGATTATAAGATGGCGTATCTTCATATTGATGAATGCGATTCGTTAATAAAATCATTCCTTGTTTTGTTCTTAAGTTCATCAATACTGTTGTTCCAGTAAATCCGGTATGTCTTAACCAAATTTGTTCACCCACTCGGTCCATATCCCATCCAAGTGAACGCCCTGCTTGTCTCGTCGGTGTCCAGTCCTTCAATAAACTTTGCATCATCTCTGCACTACAATATTCAACGTCTCCTAACTTTCCATCATGTAAATATAATTGCACTAAAGTGATACAATCATTCAACGTCGCAAATAGTCCGGCACTTCCACATCTTCTTTGTAAAATGCTCGCTTTAGGATCATGCACTTCTCCTTGCAATAATTTTCCACGTCTTTCTTCATATGCTGTTGGCACGCAATCTTCACTAGGCAATGGCCCATATGTTGCTGTAAGGTTCAACGGACGAGCAATTCTTTCATCAAATAAATCTGCTATTGGTTTGCCAAATTCTTTTTCTAAAATAATTCCCGCTAAAACAAATCCTGTATCTGTATATTTTACAATGTGGTGGAATGTTTCTGTCACAGGTAAAATCGATAAAGCTTCAATTAAAGCATCTGGAGCTAGTTCATTTCGATTTTCAATATATCCCCATAATCCTGAAGTATGCGTAATTAAATGACGAAGCGTGACTCTCTCATCAGCATTTGGAAATCATTTAGTGATAGATTGGTCTAAACCAATTTCCTTCTTTTCGACCATTTGTACTAATAAGGTACTTGTTACAAATGCTTTTGTAACAGAAGCAAGGTCATAGAACAATCCATCTTCGACAGGTTTACCATCCGCCTCTTTTGTAAGCATCCCTTCAACTATCTTTTCTACTTTTTCTCCTTCAATAAAAGCGACACTAAATCCTGGATAAACGCCATTATCCATTAATTCTTGAATCTTTCCCATTGTTTTCGGAAATTTTTTCATAAAAACACCCCTTTCTTTTAAATTTTTCAAGCAAAACTCTTGTATTTATCAATATAGAGGGCTAAAATACCCCTTAAGCCGCCCTTCAAAGTTGCCCAATAAAATATTTTGGAGGTATCCTTATGTCAAAAAGAGTAAACCATATTACTGAATTAATCGGTAATTCACCCCTTGTTAAACTAAATCGTTTAACAGATGCAGATAGTGCAGATATTTACGTAAAAGTAGAAGCGTTTAACGCTGGTGGTTCTGTTAAAGACCGTATCGCACTAAATATTATTGAAACTGCTGAAAGAGAAGGTCAGCTAAAACCAGGAGATACGATTATCGAAGCAACTTCTGGAAACACTGGAGTCGGCTTATCCCTAGTTGGAGCAGCTAAAGGCTATAAAGTTATTACAATTATGCCTGACTCAATGTCTATCGAACGCCGTCAACTAATGACTGCTTATGGTACAGAAGTATTATTAACTCCTGCTGCCGAAGGTTTCGGAGCTGCCGTTCAAAAAGCAGAAGAATTATCTCAACAACCTGGTTATTTCTGGGCAAGACAATTTGACAACCCAGCTAACCCAAGCATTCACTATCAAACAACTGGTCAAGAAATTATTCAAGCCTTCGATGGTGAAACACCTGACGCATTTGTTGCTGGTATCGGAACAGGTGGAACTATTACAGGTGTTGGTCGTGCCTTAAAAGAAAAAAATGCTGCTGTTCAAATTATTGGAGTAGAACCTGAAGAAGCTCCATTTATCTCAAAAGGACAAAAAGGAAAACACCGTATCCAAGGAATTTCCGCTGGATTCTTACCAAGTATTATCGATAAAGAAGTTATCGATGATTTCGAATTAATTACAAGTGAATTAGCGATTGAAACAGCTAAAAAATTAGCTGCTACTGAAGGAATCCTAACAGGAATTTCATCAGGTGCTGCAGTTGCTGCGGCATTACGTGTTGCGAAAAAACTCGGAAAAGGTAAAACTGTTGTTACACTTCTACCAGATACTGGTGAACGTTATTTATCAACAGGTATTTTCAATAAAAAATAAATGTTACATCAAAAAACTCCTGTCATCTTGAAGTGACAGGAGTTTTATTTTACGAAATTTGACCGCTTCTCAATTTATGAACGAAGCTTTCTAAACGTTCGATGGCTCTTTTTAGACTATCTAATGAATAAGCATAAGAAATACGAACAAATCCTTCTCCACTTTCCCCAAAAGCAGATCCAGGAACAACGGCTACTCGTTCTTCTTGCACTAATTTTGTCGCAAATTCTTCAGAAGTCATTCCGAATTGAGAAATATTTGGGAAAATGTAGAACGCTCCAAATGGTTCAAAACACGGAATACCTAATTCTTCCATTTTCTTCAATAAATAACGTCTACGTTGATTATAACTATCTCTCATTTCAATAACATCATCATCACAATTTTTCAATGCATCAATTCCTGCATATTGACTGGTTGTTGGTGCTGCCATAATCGTGAATTGGTGAATTTTAATCATTTGCTTCATAATTGCTGTTGGAGCAAGTGCATATCCCATTCTCCAACCTGTCATCGCAAAAGCTTTCGAGAATCCGTTAATTAAAATCGTTCTTTCTTTCATACCTTCGATTTCCACGATACTCACATGACGCTCTCCTGTATATGTTAATTCAGAATAAATTTCATCTGAAATCACAACAACATTATGTTTACGAATCACTGCTGCAATCGCTTCTAAATCTTCTCGACGCATAACTGCACCAGTTGGATTATTTGGAAATGATAAAACAATCGCTTTTGTTTTTGGAGTAATAGCTGCTTCTAATTCTTCAGGAGTTAATCTAAATTGATTTTCTTCTTTTAATGGAATCGTTACAGGAACACCATTGGATAATACAATACATGGTAGATAAGATACATAACAAGGTTCACAGAAAATCACTTCATCTCCTGGATTCAATAAAGCACGCATCGCTAAATCAATGGCTTCACTTCCTCCCACAGTCACTAGAGCTTCTGTCATTGGATTATAACTCACTCCTTGACGACGTTCGATAAAGCGACAAATTTCTTGACGTAATTCTTTTAACCCTGCATTAGCTGTATAAAAAGTTCTTCCTTTTTGAAGTGAATAAATCCCTTCGTCACGTACATGCCACGGAGTATCAAAATCAGGTTCCCCTACCCCTAAACTAATGACATCTTCTAATTCATTGGCAATATCAAAAAAACGACGAATCCCAGATGGTTTAATTCCTGTTACTTTATGACTTAATAATGATTCAATCATGGAGTAACCACCATCCGTTTATCTCCAGTCTTTCCAATAAACATTGTGCCATGGTCTTTATATTGTTTTAATACAACATGTGTCGTAGTTGATTGTACTTCATCAATAACAGATAAACGACTAGATACAAACGCTGCAATATCTCTCATTGGTGCTTTTTTCAATTTCACCATAAAATCATATCCGCCAGACATTAAGTATAAATCTTCCACTTCTGGGAAGTGGTAAATTTTCTCCGCAATACGATCAAATCCCATTCCTCGTTGAGGATTCACTTTTAACTCGATAATTGCAGATACATTTACATCATCTGTTTTTTCCCAATTAATTAATGTGTGATAACCACAAATCACTTTTTGATCTTCTAATTCTTGAATTCTTCTTTGAACTTCATCCGATTCAATCGCTAATAATGTCGCAATTTCTTCTGTTGTTAAACGACTATTTTTTTCGATTAATTTTAAAATTTGTTCATTTACATCTTTGAACATATTTCTTCCTCCTATACTAATTCTCTTCTTGAAGAAATCTATCTTCTCTATTGTATCCTACTTTTCCTAAAAAAACTAATGCTTTATTCGATTTTTCTTTTATTTTCTCGCCCACTTGCTAAAGGCATCTAAGGAATGGTGCACGAACTGACGAGATTGCTTTTGAATTTTCTCAAATAACGTTTTCTTTTTCATTGGCACATGGATTACAGGTTTTTGAATGCTTGATTCTTCAATATCTAATCCATTCTTGATAATAAATGCTTGAACTTCTGCATTATGCTTTCCTTGTTTCATTCGACTCGCAATTTTCGTTTCTAATAAAATACTACTTTCCTGAATCGTAAAGGAATTTTCTTTTTTCGATAATAATGCCATCATTTCAATTCCACTATAACAACAAGCGCTTAGCATCATCACTAAATAATACGATTGTTGATGTACAAAACATAATTCTTGATACGATTGGAATTTTCGCTGATAAAGATTTTCCAGCACTTCCATCATTCGATTCGCTTCTATTTCATTTCCAAAATAAGCAAAAGCTTTCCCTAAAATTTCGACTATCTGTCTGAATACTTGACGTGCATCTGTAGAAGCTTGAAAAATACGATTCATTTCCTGCTCTACTGTTTGCTTCGCTAACTGAAGTTTTTTCTTACCATCAATTTTTTGCATACTCACTAAGGTTTCTGTTTTTGTCCCTATTGCACATTCTAATAACAAATCCAACAATTCTTCTAATCCAAATGAAGGAAGATGGACAGATTCGTAAATAGGATAAGGTTTTGCCATAACATTAATAATTCCTTTTACAGGAAGAGATAAATCCACTAACTGACTTTGAAATTGTTCCGCCTTCGTTCCAATGGATTGCGTTAAGGCAATAATTGTTGGGAGATGATTAGCAATTTTGAATAACGATTCTTTTGTTTCAAGAGAAAATTCATCGCTAGAACCATTCAGGCAATAAATACATGCATCATAATTGAATGAGGTTGGAAGTTCCTGTAATAACGAAACCTTATCCACTTGAAATTGCGGAATATTTTCGTTTTTCTTTAAATCAAATAAAGATTGTATCAACGTTGTTTTTCCACCACCAGCCTCGCCTAACACTAACAGACGATACGTTGGCAATTGTTTCCATTGACTTTCTAGCGCTTCTTGAAAAATGCTTGTCACTTCCACTATCTCCTCTCCCTTCCATAACGCTACTATCATACCATATTCTCCCTAAAAACTCTTGCTTCTTAATAGTTAAATTTTTATTATTTTTTTGGACTATTAAAGAAAAAAGGCAGAAACCTATAAAACTTCTACCTTTCTAACTCTATCTAAAAAATAAGTAATAACAAAAAAGAAATGACTTTTTATAGTAGCGCAAGCCTCGCAAATGCGAGGCTGCTGGCGTCCTCCGCTACTATATCAAAAAGTCATTTTCGACCTATTACTAGGCTAACGAACCCATCGGATCCCATGGTGCTAATACGATTGGCTCAGCATTAAATGCTGCCAATTGTTCTGTTGTTAAAAATTCCTTACGAACTACGATTTGATACGTAAATTCATCCATCCATTCATCTGACATCATCCAGAAACCATTAACCCCAGATTTTTCTCCCCAACTATTCTCTACTTTCCAACGAGTTGGTTTTCCATTGACTAAATCTACCCCAGTTAATACCATGGCATGTGTCATTAAACTTTCACCATATTCTAAACGTTCTGCTTTAGAAAGTTTGAAGTCTAATCCCAATAAACCTTTCAAATCATAATGATCCATTGCCATCAATCCAGTATCACGACCTGAGAATTGACCTACATCACAACCAAACCAAATAGATTCCCCTTGTTCTAATTGTTGAATTGCAAGTTTTTTGAAAGTATCCATTTCAACATTTAAATATTTAACAGGAGTTCCTCCAACAACATTTCCTAACATTTCAACTGTATAGGAACGATTGAATGGTTTATCTGCTGTTGGCGCATTAATGATTGATACATATTGATCTAAATCTAACCCTACAAACTGTTTATAAAATGTTTGTGGTGTTAAATTTTCATAGTGATGATATTCTTTATCTTTATCACGATAAGAAAAATCAAACACTTCTGGTGGAGTTCCTAAACTAATCGCTAATAAATCATAAACTTCCTTCATCAATTGTTTACGAACTTCCAAGATTTTTTCTTCAGTAGCTCCCTCTGCTACTAAATCTCGTAAAATTTTTGCATCTTCACGTAATTTTTTGTTCAAATACTTATTCAATTCTGAAGAAGCTGAACTACTATAACTTTCTGGCATTACAGCTTTTGGAACGACACCATATTTATTAAAGATGGAAACAATCATATCCCATTGTCCGCCATCTTGTTGTGGTGTTTGAAGTAAGAAAGCAACATTACGACTAGTAATCGGTTCATGAGCCGTTTTTAAAATATTTTCATGGAAGAAATTTGCCTTTTCATATTTATCCCAGAAAAATGTATAACTTTGAGAAAGTTCAAATTCTTCTAACTTAAATTCATTAAAGATTTTATGACGGAACGTGTTTAGCGCAGCAAACATCCAACATCTCCCAGATTGTTTTTGATTTGCCACCTTTCCATGTTCCAAATCAATGGAATAAACAGGTGGGTTTTTCACGATGGCTTCTACATTTTGGCTAGAAGCGTGAATCCCATTTTTCACAGTTGCATGTTGTGCAACTTTCTTTTGTCCGTCAGCTTGAAATTTTTGACGGAACTCATCAGTCATGTCTTTTGTTAAAAACATATACTCATCTCCTTTTCCTTTTATATTCTACATCATACTCCTCTTATCTGAAGTTTTTCAAGTATATACATAAAAAAACACTGTAGAAATTTCTACAGTGCCTTCATTCTTAAAAATTCACTAATCTTTGTGCTTGATCTAATTCAAAAGCTCTTACTTCACGAGGTAAGAAACGACGAATTTCATCTTCGTTATATCCTACTTGGAATCTCTTTTCATCCAACATAATTGGACGACGTAACAAGCCTGGGTTTTCTTGAATTAAAACAAATAATTGATTCAAAGGAACTTCATCTAAATCTAAGTTTAATTCTTGGAATGCCTTTGAACGTGTTGAAATAATCTCTTCTGTTCCATCTTCCGTCATACGTAAAATATTTTTAATTTCGTCAATTGTTAATGGTTCAGAGAAAATATTTCTTTCAGTATATGCGATAGTGTGTTCTTCTAACCAAGCACGTGCTTTACGGCATGAAGTACAACTTGGTGATGTATATAATGTAACCATAAATCGCTCCTTCTCGATGAGCTAGTTTAGATGGGCTCATCACGCTTTATATTATATCTGTCTCTTATACACATCTCCGAGCCCACGAGACTATTGCGCTC
>CAMYBO010000036.1 GCA_947254045.1 uncultured Granulicatella sp.
ATCAAGAAGATATGTTTCCTCCAATGGATATGGGAGATGGCGAATTATTAGTATTACGTCCAATGAACTGCCCTCACCACATGATGGTTTATAAAAACCATATTCACAGCTACCGTGAATTACCAATCCGTATTGCTGAATTAGGTATGATGCACCGTTATGAAAAATCAGGAGCATTATCTGGTTTACAACGTGTACGTGAAATGACATTAAATGATGGACATACATTTGTTCGTCCAGATCAAATTAAAGACGAGTTCAAACGTATCCTTGATTTAATTCGTGAAGTATATAAAGATTTCAATGTTAAAGATTATCGTTTCCGTTTAAGCTATCGTGATCCAGAAGATAAACACAAATACTTCGATGATGATGAAATGTGGAACAAAGCAGAAGCAATGTTAAAAGAAGCAATGGATGAAATGGGCTTAGAATATTTCGAAGCGATTGGTGAAGCTGCTTTCTATGGTCCAAAATTAGATATCCAATTCAAAACAGCAATGGGCTTAGAAGAAACAATGTCTACAATCCAATTAGATTTCTTATTACCAGAACGTTTCGACTTAACTTATGTGGGTGAAGATGGAGATAACACTCACCGTCCAGTAGTTATCCACCGTGGGGTAGTATCAACTGCAGAACGTTTTGTAGCTTACTTAATCGAAGAATATAAAGGAGCATTCCCAACTTGGTTAGCTCCAGTTCAAGCAACTTTAATTCCAGTAAGTGTAGAACATCATTATGATGCAGCTCGTGCATTAAAAGAAAAAATGATGAGTTTAGGATTACGTGTTGAATTAGATGACCGTAATGAAAAAATGGGTTACAAGATTCGTGCTTCTCAAACACAAAAAATCCCTTATCAAGTAGTAATTGGGGATAAAGAAGTAGAAGAAGGAACAGTTACTGTTCGTCGATATGGTTCAAAAGAAACTGTTACAATGACAATTGAAGCATACTTAGAACGTGTTCAACGTGAAATTGCGAACTTCTCTCGTCCATTAGAAGACTAATTTAATGGTTGATCGACAAATCCTGTTGGTGAGAAATCACCGACAGGATTTTTTACATGCAAAAAAGACAACCTCTAAACGAGAAATTGTCTTTAGGGAGATTAATAATAGTTTTGAAGTTGTTCTTGGTTTTCTTTGAAAAATTCTTCTAACCAGTCAATGCCGTATGCGTAGCTAAATCCTTCTAATAGAATTGAAAAATCAATGATAGAAAAGCCCATTTTTTTCAAGGTATCAAAGGTATCGAAAGGGGAACGGAAGTTTTTAAATTTAATAATCATCCCGATATCTTTTAAATCTTGCTCTCGAGCGCTCATCATTTTCATTCCGAGTACATATTCAATTGGTGCAACTAGTACGGTTAAGTGAGTAAAGGAGTACAAGGTATCACATAAATCTAATGGAGGTTGTTGATTCATATTTGCTACATTATTGTTGAGCCATAGTTCTTCATGGGTATTCAGGTTAAATTTTTGACCAACACGAGCAATTATCTTGTTGATTTGATGAGTTTCTTCATAAAAAGCATCTACATCTTGAGTAGCTCGCAAGCCATGATATTCTAACACATAACCACCAACACAAATAATCGTTAAAGAAAGATTTTTTTGAGATAATTCTTGGTTTAAGGCTTCAAAGACAGGTTTCATTTTATCCATGTTTGTATTTCTCCATTAATTTTTGAACATTCGTTAATTTAGCGGGTTTATTTAATGAAATAACATATTCATGAGTAGGGCTATGTTTTTGTATAGCATATTTTAAACTCACTTTTTGAAAATGAGTAAGTTCTTCGGAGCTTAATAATTTCTCGATATCTTCGTCTGTTAAATAAGAATGGTCTTCAAAAATAACTTTGCGTAAATATCGAAACCAGTGACTAGCATTAAAACGTGACTGTTTGGATGCGTTTATCATATAATCATACCATTCCATAATTTTCCTCCTATAAGAAATTGACTCAATCTTTGTAGTTTATTATAGCTGAAGCACCTATGAGTGTAAAGTTTGGGAAGGTTCCTCAATAACATCATTCACAATGTGCTATTCATTGTTTATTAATAAATGGTATTATAATAAGGTATCTAATAAATAGAAGGGAATAACATTTATGGAAGTAGAAGATTTAGTATTTAATGCAATTGAACAAAATCCAGAACGTTTTGATAAATTGTTACAAAAATTGGGATATCAAAAAACAACAATGTGATGTGAGAAATCATCCAGAGATTGTTAGATTACGAGATACGACTATTTCAAAAAACCATATTTACAAATCGAGTAGTTTAAGCATCATAGAAAAAGTTTGGAAAAATAGAAAAAGATAAATACTGTTAAATAGAAAAAATATTTCATTGACATAGCGCTTTAAATAGACTTACAATATTTCTGTTTGTAGTTATTCGAAAGGAGTTCGTTCATGACAACTATTGAAAACCCGATGGGAACACAACCCATCAAAAAAATATTGATGCAATTAGCAATTCCGGCAATGATTGCTAATGTCGTCAATGCCTTATATAACATCGTGGATCAAATTTTTATTGGACAAGGAGTTGGGTATTTAGGAAATGCTGCAACAAATATTGCATTTCCAATTACAACAATTTGTTTAGCATTAGGATTAATGACAGGAGTAGGAGCTGCGTCTAATTTTAATTTAGAATTAGGTCGTAAAGAAGTGGAGAAAGCAAAGAGAATAGCTGGAACAGCGGTCGTGCAATTAATCGTGATGGGAATTGCAGTTTGCTTAATTGTTCAAATCTTTTTAGCACCGTTAATGCAATTATTTGGAGCAACGAATCAAATTTTTGAATACGCAATGGAATATTCTCGTATTACGGCTTATGGAATTCCATTTTTCTTATTTTCAACAGGATTTAATCCTTTGGTTCGTTCAGATGGAAGAGCCACTTTTTCAATGATGGCGATCATTGCAGGTGCTGTTTTGAATACAGTATTAGATCCAATTTTTATTTTTGTATTTCAAATGGGAATTGCAGGTGCTGCTTGGGCAACGGTGTTAAGTCAAATGATTTCAGCACTGTTATTATTTTCGTATATTCCAAAGTTTCGTTCGGTGAAATTTAAATGGGAAGATTTTATCCCGCATATGAAGCAGGTTGAAGCAATTGCTGCTCTAGGGTTGACTTCATTTATTTTCCAAATTTCAGCTTTAATTGTCCAAATTGTTTCGAATAATTTATTGAAAACATATGGCGCAATGTCTATTTACGGTAGTGAAATTCCAATTGCAGTTGGTGGAATTGTCTCTAAAGTTTTTGTCATTTTTATTGCTTTAATTATCGGAATGACGCAGGGAGTTCAACCAATTGTTGGTTATAATTATGGAGCAAAGCATTATTTACGAGTCCGTCAAACCATCTTCTTAGCACTAAAAATTGGTTTTGCATTGTCATTTGTGACTTGGGCAGTGTTTGAAATTTTCCCATTACAAATTATTCAATTATTCGGAAATGGAAATGATTTGTATTTTGAATTTGGAGTTCGTTATATGAGATACTTCATGTTATTTACTTTAATTAATGGAATAACCATTTTAATTACAACATTTTTCCCAGCAATTGGAAAAGCAAAAACGGGAGCATTTTTATCATTAGTAAGACAACTATTGATTTTATTACCCGTTATGTTATTGATGACTTATATTTTTGGAGTAGAGGGAATGATGTTTGCCACTCCAGTATCAGATGTGATTTCTTTAGTTCTTTGTCTCTATTTCTTTAAACAAGAGTTACATGATATTCATCTGAAAGAAGAATTGCTTGTAGCAAAATAATGGATAGAAAGAGTGAAGTAGTTGATTACTTTGCTCTTTTTCTTTCTAAGATGGAAATGTTTCGTAAATTGGTTTAAGATAGAGGAAAGGAGTGATGACATGGAATGGCAAACTTTATTGGCGACTACTCGTCTTTCAGATAAAGAATCAAACCATCGTAACGAGTTTGATGATGATTATAAGAGAATTGTAACAAGTCCTGCTTTTAGGAGATTACAAGATAAGACGCAAGTATTTCCATTGGAAAGATTAGACTTTATTCATACAAGGTTAACACATTCTTTAGAAGTAGCGATGATTGCAAGAACGTTGGTGAGTGAAATTGTACGATTATTGCAAGAAAATCCAGAAACCGAAACAGATTCTAGTAAACAAGAAATGATTGAGCATCAAAGTGATATTGCTCGAATTGTAGAATGTGCAAGTTTATTACATGATATTGGAAATCCTCCTTATGGACATTTTGGGGAAGATATTATTCGACAATGGTTTAAGAAAAATTTACCACGCATTTTAGCCGAGCATTCAGATGTAGCCAAAGAATTTTTAGAGAGTCCTTATGTACATGATTTTTATCATTTTGAAGGGAATGCACAATCCCTAAGAATCATAACGAAGTTACATGATTTTAAGGGGAACTTTGATGGATTAGATTTAACTCCTGCGACGATTAATACGATTTTAAAATATACACGTGCTTCTAATCAGCCAAAATCTGACAAAATCACTTCAAAAAAAGTAGGATTTTTCAGAGCAGAAGAGGATATTTTCCGTCAAATCACTTCAATTACTGGTACTGGCGAAAATCGTCATCCGTTGACGTTTATTTTAGAAGCTGCAGATGATATTGCGTATTTAATTGCAGATATGGAAGATGCCATTGGAAAAGGTGTTTTAAGATTTGCTGTTGCAAAAGAGTATTTACTTATAGTATTAAAAGAAGATAAAACTTCTCCGCATTCTAAAAAAGTCGTGAAAATATTAGAGACGATTGATGAAGAAATTTTTAGTATTAATCAGTTTTTCGTAGATTTAAGAACGATGTTAATAGATGCAGCAACAGAATCGTTTGTGATGCATTATGAGAAAATTATGAATGGAGAGTATCAGCAAGATTTATTAACGGACTCTAGTGCGCATGAGTTATATACTCATTTAAGAAAAATTTCTGAGAATAAAATTTATGATCATAAGAGTATTTTACGGTTAGAAATAGCAGGATATTCAACTTTAACGTATTTATTAGAGAATTTTGTGCCACCATTGGTCGCTTATGATACAAACCGTCGATTAGATTATGTTGATTTGAAGAGAATCGGTATTATTTCAGAAAGTCAAAAACGTTCCTATCATTATTTTGCAGAAGGTAAATCTGAAGTAGAAAAATTATATTTACGTTTATTATTGGCTACTGATTTTATATCAGGAATGACGGATAGTTATGCGCATCAACTTTACCGTGATATGGTAGGCATTTAGAAGTTAATTGAAAGGAATTTATACATGAGTCAAACATTAGAATATTTACAAGAATTATTAGCAGTCCCTTCTCCAACGGGATATACAGTAGGGGTACAAGAGTATTTAATGAAAACTCTTGAAAAATTATGTTATCCTTATAAAAGAACCCCAAAAGGAAATATTATCGTAACGGTAGAAGGGAAAGACAGCACCAATAGTCGTGTTGTAACTGCACATGTTGATACATTAGGAGCCGTTGTTCGTGCGATTAAACCAAGTGGTCGTTTGAAATTAGATAAAATTGGTGGTTATCCATGGAATATGATTGAAGGAGAAAATTGTTCCGTTCATATTGCTTCAACAGGTGAAACGGTAACGGGAACAATTTTAATTCATCAAACAAGTTGCCATGTTTATAAAGATGCGGGTACTGCAGAACGTACGCAAGATAATATGGAAGTTCGATTGGATGTTGAAGTCAATTCTGAGCAAGAGACAAGAAGTTATGGAATTGAAGTAGGAGATTTTGTTTCTTTTGATCCTCGTACAATGATTACTCCAACTGGATTTGTAAAAAGTCGTTTCTTAGATGATAAAGTTAGTGCAGCTATTTTATTGAATTTATTAAAAACTTATCGTGATTGGCATGTTCAGTTACCAGTAACGACTCATTTTATGTTTAGTTGTATTGAAGAAACGGGAACAGGGGCGAATAGTAGCATTCCTGAAAATGCTGTAGAATTTTTAGCAGTCGATATGGGTGCAATGGGAGATGACCAACAAACAGATGAATATACTGTTTCTATTTGCGTGAAAGATGGTTCTGGTCCTTATAATTATACGCTACGCCAACATTTAGTAGCATTAGCAAAAGAAAAACAAATTGACTATCGATTAGATATTTATCCATTTTATGGAAGTGATGCTTCAGCTGTGATGCGTGCAGGAGCAGATGTCAAACATGCTTTACTAGGAGCAGGAATTGAATCAAGTCATTCCTATGAAAGAACTCATATAAAATCAATCCAAGCAACCGAAGCATTAGTAGATGCATATTTAAAAAGTGAATTAGCATAATAAAAACGACTCTTATCACAGGATAGGAGTCGTTTGTTTTAGTGTTGATTAGTGAGTTTCATATCCCATTAAAATTCCGCCTTGTTCAGCGTAGTAGCTACATAATCCACTTGTTGGATAAGCTTGCACATCGGCATTAGGGTATTCAGCATGAATCGCTGTTGTAATCATGGCGCAAATTTCTGGATTGTCACAATGACTAATCGCTACACGTCCACCTTGATAATTGTTCTTTTTCATTTCATCCCAAATGTCAGATACGGCACGTTTTTGTCCACGTGATTTATGAAGTAATTCTAAGGTTCCTTCTGTGCTAGCTTGTCCGACCATACGAATATTTAGTAATCCAACGACACGTCCAACTAATTTACTTAGACGACCGTTTTTAACAAGATTATCCACGCTTGCTAGAGCAAATAATAATTTTGTTTTTGAATGATAGTTACGAGCTTTTTCGACTACTGCTTCAAAAGAAGGGTCTTCCTTGATGAAGTTTGCAATGGCTTGAGTGATTAATACTATTTCTCCGCTAGCTGATAAGCTATCGATAATTTCAATTTTTGCTTCAGGATGTTCTTCTAAATACATTTTTTTTGCTAATTGTGCGCTATTATGACTTCCAGACAAAGCTCCAGTAATCGTTACGACAATAATGTTATCGACACCTTCAAATGCTTGTAAATAGCTCT
This sequence comes from uncultured Granulicatella sp., assembly GCA_947254045.1. GTDB lineage: Bacteria > Bacillota > Bacilli > Lactobacillales > Aerococcaceae > Granulicatella. The sequence continues at coordinate 7,041 of CAMYBO010000036.1, forward strand.
CAGGGCTAGGGCATGATGAAGAAGTTTTTCCATCATAGGCATACATTTTTACCATCATTTGATCAATTTCTAATGCTTCATTATCAATAAATTCTTCTTCACCCACATGAATGGTTAAAGGAACGTTCACATAAGTACAATGCTCAGGTAGAGATTCTAAGTGTTTAATATCACAACCAGAATCTGTAATAATTTTCCAAGTCATTTGTTTCCTCCTAGGAATTATATTTTCATTTAATGAGTTCAATATACTGATAAATAGTTGAAATGTCAATTTATATCTGAAACGCTATCACTGTTGAAAACAAGTATAAAAATCGGTAAAATAAAAAGGAAGAAGAATATGGAGGATTTCCCAATGAAAAGAGCAGCAATCGTATTAACAACAGGATTTGAAGAAATTGAAGCAATCGCTCCAATGGATATTTTACGTCGTGCAGGAGTAGAAGTAGAGATAGTCGGAGTATCTGCTACTAAGGCAACTGGTTCTCATGATTTAACAATCTCTACAGATAAAGAATTAGCATCAGTCATGAATGATTTATATGATATTGTCATTTTACCTGGTGGTATGCCAGGAGCAAAATTGTTGAAGAATCAACAAGAAGTGCAAGATTTTGTCAAACATCATTTTGATGCTGGCAAACTGGTCGCAGCTAATTGTGCTGCACCGATTGCGATTGAAAATTTAGGTGCATTAAAAGATCGTACTTATACTTGTTATCCTGGATTTGAAAAACAAATTGTTGATGGTACATATACAGGTGATTTTGTACATCAAGATGGAAGAGTTATTACTGGTTCAGGTCCAGCAGCAGCATTTGAATTTTCTTATACTATTGTTGAAGCTTTAGGAATCGATGCAGCACCACTTAGAGAAGCAATGGGATATAATCGTTTGGTACAACAAGGTGTTCAAAAAGCTTAATAATATTTCAACGTAATAGTTATTAAATTGAAGTGGACAAAGGAATCTAAATAGAATTTAAGATTCTTGTCCATTTTTCTTTTGAAATTGTAATTTGCTTGTTTAATCAGTTGTTAGTATAATGAAATAGATTATGATAATTAGAAGTGTAAGATTGGGTTAACTCTAGTATTAATATTACAAATATGTTACAATGTTACAGAACGATGTTATTACAGAAGAAATTATCCGAATATTAAAGATTAGAAATTAGAGAAGGGGTTCTATGCACGAAAAAGAACTGAAACAATTAAAAGAGAAGCTAAGAGAAGACGGCGTCAGAATGACGACTCAAAGAATAGCGATTTTAGATTATTTAGCTGAGGCGCATCATCCAACTGCTGAAGATATTTATACAGCTATTGTCGCAAAAGATCCAAATATTAGTATGGCTACTGTGTATAATAATTTGAATAAATTAACGGATAAGGGATATTTACTAGAATTAACGTATGGGGATGATGCTAGTAGATATGATTTTAATATCGGAAAACACTATCATGTAGTGTGTCAAGAATGTGGTCGAGTAGAAGATTTATTTTATCCGTTATTAGAAGATGTAGAATCAGTTGCTGAAGAATTAACAGGGTATAAAGTTCTAGGGCATCGTATGGAAGTTTTTGGAGTTTGTCCAAAATGCCAACAAAAATTATAAAATGTAAAGATTAGGAAGAGAAAATATGAAAAGAGAATGGAAAGGTATAAAACGATTAGAACTACCACAAATAGTTGCAATTGCTATTTTGATTTTATTTTTAGTATTAGTTGAGTGGTTTGTAGTCAGCAGCTTAGCAAAAAATCATCTGATTCGTAGAAATGAGTCAATTATAAGAAAGACTGAAGCAATCGATGCACAACAATATAATGAAGCTGTGGAAGTTCAATCTCAAACAATTGGGAATACGGTATTTACTGTATCATATCCTACTGTTGACCAAAAAATCGTGGAGCCTATTCAAAAGGAATTAGATACTTTATTAGAAAAAGCAAAAGAACAATACAAAGATGAATCCATTCGTACTTGGGTATATTTAAAGGTTTATCAATCACATGTTTTAAGCGGAATCAAAGATGTTTATTATTATCAATCTGTTTACCAAGAAACTAAAAAAGGATTGGAACAGGTAGCTTATGATGAATTGGGTCATCAATTAGAAGGTAAAGAAAAATCTAGAACAGCAGTTATCAGTGAATTATTTGTGAATGATTTAGAAGTTACAAATCACTTTGTAAAAAAAGCGATGAATGTAGCTAAGGAACAATCTTTATCTGAAGAACAAACGAATCAATTATTACAAGAATTTGCTTATGAAAATTGGAAGAACTTAGATGCATCTATTATTCAAAATGGATTTAGATTCAACTTGAAAGAACCTATTCAAACTAGTAGCGGAGAAAACTTGACTCAAATTTCCTTTGCGTTTCAAGAACTGTTTCCAATATTAAAGAGCGACCGTGTCCCAGAAGGCCAACAAGAAGCTTATGAAAATTGGAAAAATCAATTAGAGGAACGTTTAAGTGAAAAACGTGTAGCCATTAGTTTTGATGATGGTCCAAGTAGTGAGTTGACTCCGAAAGTTTTAGATATTTTAAAACAATATGGAGTTCATGCAACGTTCTATATTATGGGAAAACATGTTCCTGGGAATGAAGATATTATTAAACAAATTGTGGAACAAGGGCATCAAGTAGGAAATCACTCTTATAGTCATCCATTGTTAACTACGTTAACTCCTGAAGGTGTTCATCAACAAGTAGCCGATACTCAAAAATTAATTGGGGATGCTACTGGTGGGATTCGTCCGACTACTTTAAGACCTCCGTATGGTGGATTTGACCGTATGGTTGCAGAACAAGCTGGAATTGCAATTTTAAATTGGTCTGTGGATACTTTAGACTGGAAGAGTCGTAATGTGAATAGTATTCTTCAAGAAGTAAGAGAAGGTACTTATAATGGTTCTATTATTTTAATGCATGATATTCATCCAGAAACAGTTGAAGCTTTACCGAGATTATTAGATTTCTTACAACAGGAAGGATATGCGATTGGTTCGGTTGATGAATTAATGGGTGGACAAGCAATGTTACCAAATCATGTGTACTTCGATAGAAAATCACATAAAGAAGTTCAATAATAAACCTATCAAATTACTTGATTTTTTGATAGAGTTACGTTAATCTATTAGTGTGTTTTAACACAGACCTTGTACCGAGTTTTACGATTCACCAACGTTTTACTCAGTAGAAGGAATAATATAAGAAAGAGGTGTTTAGAAATGGCTATTTCTAAAGAACAAAAAAACGCAATCATCAAAGAGTACGCGATTAAAGAAGGAGATACTGGTTCACCAGAAGTACAAATTGCTGTACTTACTTACGAAATCAATCACTTAAACGAACATATTCGTGTACACAAAAAAGACTACCACTCAAACCGTGGTTTATTGAAAAAAGTTGGTCACCGTCGTAACTTATTAGCTTACTTACGTAACAAAGATATCCAACGTTACCGTGAGTTAATCAACCGTTTAGGTTTACGTCGTTAATCAAAAGATTCAACAAGTCTCACTC
>CAMYBO010000037.1 GCA_947254045.1 uncultured Granulicatella sp.
TGCTTAATTCCTTCACTAAAATTGTTTCATCAACCCTATTTGACAAAGAGCCAAATTTTTTATTTATTAACGTTGTTCGTCCTCTTGTTGGATACTCTTCAACAATTCTTCGATATGGTTTCCATAATCAACAGACTCATCACGTTTAAAAATTAATTCAGGCGTTTTATAGAGAGATAAACGTTTCCCTAATTCACGACGAATTAAACCTTTAGATTTTTCCAATCCACGTTCAGTTGCTTGGCGCTCACTCGCTAAAGTTTGCAAAGTAGTATAATAAACCGTCGCAATTTGTAAATCGCCCGTTACATCTACCTCAGTAATTGTAATTTCTTGCACACGAGGATCACGAACTTTTTTAGACAAAATATCATTCACTTCTCTTAAAATCTCTTGAGAAACACGACCAACACGGAAATTCGCCATTTGATACTCTCCTCTCTTCATTCCATCATTTAATGATTATTTTCTTTTAATTTCAACCATCTCAAATGCTTCGATGATGTCATCTACTTTAATATCATTGTAGCCTTCAATCATAATTCCACATTCAAATCCTAATTTTACTTCTTTAGCATCATCTTTGAAACGTTTCAAGCTTGCTAATTCACCTTCGTAAATAACAATGTTATCACGGATTAAACGAACTTGACTAGAACGTTTAACAACCCCTTCAGTAACGTATGAACCAGCAATTGTACCTAATTTAGATACTGTATAAGTTTCACGAACGATAGCAGAACCAGTAATTTTCTCTTCGAATTCCGGATCTAACATACCTTTCATCGCTGTTTCAATTTCATCAATAACATTATAAATAATACGGTGTAAGCGAATATCTACTTGATCAGATTCAGCTTGAATTTTCGCTTGAGGTGTAGGTCTTACGTTGAAACCAATAATAATCGCATTACTTGCTGTTGCTAAAGTAATATCACTTTCATTAATTGCCCCTACAGCTGTATGGATAATTTTCACACGTACGCCTTCTACTTCAATTTTTTGTAAGCTTGAAGCTAAAGCTTCTACAGAACCTTGTACGTCAGCTTTAATAATAACGTTAACTTCTTTCATTTCTCCATCTTTTAATGTTGAGAATAAGTTATCTAATGTAATACGGCTTGATGCATTACGTTGTTCAATTAAAGCACGTTTCGCACGTTCTTCACCTGCAGCACGAGCCGATTTTTCATCTTCAAATACTACGAAGCGGTCTCCTGCTTGTGGTGATGCATTTAACCCTGTAATTTCTACTGGAGTTGCTGGAACAGCTGTTTTCACACGGCGTCCTTGGTCATTCACCATTACACGAACACGTCCGAATGTATTACCAACAACGATTGGGTCTCCAACTTTAAGAGTTCCTTCTTGAACTAATAATGTTGCGATAGGTCCTTTTGTTTTATCTAAACGAGCTTCAATAACTGTACCTAATGCTAAACGATTAGCATTTGCACTTAATTCTTGCATTTCAGCTACTAATAAAATCATTTCTAATAATTCTTCGATATTTTGATTAAATTTAGCAGAGATTTCAACAAAGATTGTATCTCCACCCCATGCTTCAGGAACTAAACCTAAATCAGATAATTCTTGCATTACACGACCTGGGTTAGCAGCTGGTTTATCAATTTTGTTTACAGCAACAATTATTGGAACATCTGCAGCTTTTGCATGGTTAATCGCTTCGATTGTTTGTGGCATTACACCGTCATCAGCAGCAACTACAATAATTGTAATATCTGTGATATCCGCACCACGAGCACGCATTGTTGTAAATGCCGCGTGACCTGGTGTATCTAAGAATGTAATTGGTTTTCCATCAATTTTAATTTGGTAAGCACCAATATGTTGTGTAATTCCTCCAGCTTCTCCAGCTACTACAGAAGAATTTCTTAATTGGTCAAGTAAAGTTGTTTTACCATGGTCAACGTGTCCCATGATTGTAACTACTGGAGGACGAACGGCATGTGAGTCGCTCTCAGCAGCTGCTTCTTCAAAGTATACATCTAAATCAGAAATATCTTTTTCGATTTTTTCTTCAGCATCCATACCATAGTCTGCTGCTAATAATTCAATCGCATCTTTTGATAATCCTTGGTTTAATGTTGCCATTACTCCTAATAAGAATAATTTTTTAATAATTTCTGCTGGTTCACGTTTAATCTTTTTAGCTAATTCAGCAACTGTCATTCCATCTGTATACACTAATACATCTGGTAATTCATGGAATTTACGTGCTGGAACTGCTGGTTTTTTTTCAGCATTCTTTTGTTGTTTACGATTATTTTTTTGATGACGATTTTTCTTGTTAAAGTTTTCTTGTTGATTACGTTCGCCACCACGTTTTTGATTTCCACGTTTGAAATTATTATTCTTCTTAGAATCACGATGATTTGAATATGATTCTTCATCATGAGATTGATGTTTTAGTCCTTTGTTTACTACTTTTTCTTGTTTTTGCATAAATTCCTTCTTATGTCCATTTTTATTTTGATTTGGTTGATGATTTTTATCCTGTTGTTTTGGTGAATGTGCTGGTTTATGTTCCGATTTTTTCACTTCTTCTTTTTTTGCAGTTTCCTTCTTAGATTCCGCTGCTTGTTTTTTCGCCTCTACTTTTTTAGGCGTAGGAGTTTCTTTCTTTTCAACTACTTTCTTTGGAGCTTCTTTTTTTGTAGAAATAGAAGCTTTAATCTTTGAAATTTCTCCATCTTCCATTGTTGACATATGGCTGTTATAAATAATGCCTAATTGTTTTGCTTTTTCGATAATGTCCTTACTAGGTAGTTTTAACTCTTTTGCAAGTTCATATACACGTGTTTTTGACATACGTTCACCTTCCTATTCGTTCATATCGTTAAATCCTTTCATCTTCATCAGACTTTTTGTAAAACCTTGATCAGCAATTGCGATAATCGAACGTTGTTTTCCAATCGCATTTGAAACTTCTTCAGTTGTAAATTGCTGAATAAAAGGGATTTCATAATATTCACATTTATTTTTGATTTTCTTTACGGTATTCTCACTACTATTTGTTGTACAAATAACGAGATTCACTTTTTCTTTTTGAATACTTTGCAGTACTTGGTCTTCTCCAGATATTAGTTTACGAGCACGAGTCGCCATTCCTAATAAATTGAGAGCTTTCTTTTTATCAATGCTTTCCATCACTAAATAACTCTTTTCTAGCTTTTTGGTGATCCACATATTGCAATAGTTCTTCATAGAAACTATCTGGGATTTCGATTTCTAATTGATGTTCAAATAAATGATTCTTCCACGCTTTTTCAACAAGAGTCGGTTCTAATGTAATATAAGCTCCTCTTCCATTGACTTTTCCAGTAGGATCAATTTGAGCGACACCTTCACTGTTACGAACAATCCGTACCAATTCTTTCTTAGGCATCATTTCTCCAGAAGCTATACAACGACGCATTGGAACTTTTCTTTTTTTCATAAGATGCCTCCTTAATAATTATTCTTCAGTTTGAACTTCTTCACGCGAAGCTTCTTCTACTGTAGGTAATTCTGAATCTAATTGGTCTAAATATTCTTGATAAGCTGATTCTGATTTAATATCAATACGAAATCCTGTTAATTTAGCTGCTAAACGAGCATTTTGTCCACGTTTACCAATCGCTAATGACAATTGATGGTCCGGAACTACAACGATACAGCTATTACGATCTGAATCAAAATCTACTTTCACAACTTGTGCAGGATTTAATGCATTCGCAATGTATACTGATGGATCTTCGTTCCATTCAACGATATCCATATTTTCTCCGTTTAATTCATTTACGATATTTTGAACACGTTGACCACGAGGTCCTACGCAAGTACCAACTGGATCTAAGTTCGTATCTCTAGAACGTACCGCAACTTTCGCACGATCCCCTGCTTCACGAGCAATAGAAACAATTTCTACAACTCCTTCGTAAATTTCAGGAACTTCTTGTTCAAATAAACGTTTTAATAAATCTGGATGTGTACGACTTACAAAAATTAATGGACCTTTAGTTGTGTTATCAACTTTAGAAACTAATACTTTAATACGTTGATTTGGTAAATATTCTTCTGTAGGAATTTGATCTTGTTTCGTCATTCCTGCAACAATTTTACCTAAATTCACATATACATAACGGAAATCTTGACGGTCAACAACACCTGTCATAATTTCATTTTCGTATTCGATAAATTCATTATAAATATTTGTACGTTCAGCATCTCTTAAACGTTGCATAATCACTTGTTTCGCTGTTTGAGCAGCAATACGTCCAAAATCTTTTGGAGTTACTTCAAAACGAATTTTATCTCCAACTTCATAAGCTTTATGTAATTCATGAGCTTCTTCAATACTCACTTCAAGCGTTGAATCAAATACATATTCCACAACTTCTTTTACTGCGTATACATGCATTTTTCCTTTTTTAGCATCAAATTCAACTTCAACATTTTGTGCTTGTCCATAGTTTTTCTTATAAGCAGAAACAAGAGCCGCCTCTAAAGCTGTAATGACAACTTCTTTAGAAATCCCTTTTTCTTCTTCAAGAATATTTAATGCTTTAATCATTTCTTTACTCATAATGTGACTCCTTTGTCAAAAATGTTTCTAATTGATTCCTAGAATTGAATCGCTAATCGAGCTTTTGCAATATTTTCACGTGCAATCGTAACTGATTTTTTACGTGTTTTAATTTTCACTTCTAAAGTCACTGACTCATCAGTTACTTCCGTTAAAAATCCTTCTAAAAACTTCTCACCTTCGACTTGTTGATAGAATGATAAATGAACATATTGTCCAATCGCTTCTTTCAAATCTTTCTCAGTTTTTAGAGGACGTTCAGCACCAGGAGAAGATACTTCAAGGAAATACGCTTGAGGAATCGGATCTGGATCTTGTGCATCTAATAATTCACTAAATTTTTCACTCATAAACGCACAATCATCTAAATCAATTCCACCTGGTTTGTCAAGGTAAAAACGTAAAAACCAATTTTTCCCTTCTTTTACAAACTCTAAATCGACTAATTCAAACCCTTCTGCTTCAATAACTGGCAAAGCGAGTGTTGAAACTAATTCTGCTACTTTACTCATAGATAACCTCCTTTACATAACTGCGTAAAAAGAGTGAGCATTACTGCTCACTCTCCTTTCCACGTCATCTTAGTTCATAAATAGTATAGCACAGATAAAAATATCAATCAAACAAAACGCTCAGAACCAATAAGAGACACCAAACTAGTTCTAACAACTAACCCAAAATAGCCAAAAAATAGGCAGACAGCGCAAAGCGCGCCTCTGCCACACGGAACCACTGGGATTGGGCGCCGTTATGTAAATGAAAGTACTCTGTTCTAGAGTACTTTCATAGGCATTTTTTGAGGCCTTAGGCTCAAAAATTAGCCATGAGACTTGCTTCGCAAGGCTGCTGGCGGCCTCACAACTCCAAGCCAAATCCCAATAAACCTAAATTCTCGTTTGGTACATAAGTATCCCACTAGCAATCGCAACATTCAACGACTCAGCTTTCCCAAACATTGGAATCTGAATCACATGGTCCGCATTCTGAATCAATTCTTCACGAACGCCGTTCCCTTCATTCCCGACAACAATTGCGACAGAATCTCTGCCATTTAACCATTGAAAATCCTTTGCATCACGATGAAGTGCAGTTACAGCAATTGGAATACCATTTTCTTTTAACTTCCCATATACATCCATTAAATTCTCATGGTAAATCGCTACATGAAATTGGCTTCCTTGCATGGAACGAACGACTTTATCATTATATAAATCCACACAGCCTTCCCCTAAAACAACTGCATCAAAACCTGCAGCATCAGCAGTACGAATAATTGTTCCTAAATTACCAGGATCTTGTACAGCATCTACTAAAAGGTAACGTCCCTTAGGAACTTCGACCAATGTTTTCTTTTCTAATGGTACAATCGCTAAAATACCTTGAGTCGTTTGCGTCATCGATAACTTTTCAAACACTTCTTTTGAAACAAACATTGTTGGATAGCTTTTTGTCCATTTTTCATAAAGATGAATCGTGTCCTCACTCACCACTAAGCGTTGAATCTGAATATTTGATTGAATCGCTTCTTCTACCAAATGTTCTCCTTCTAATAGATAGGCTTCTAATTTTTTTCTCCCTTTAGAAGTTTGTAACTTTTGATAATTTTTAACCATTGCATTTTGATGCGAACGAATAATTTCCATGTTCGTCTCCTTTATTGTTCCATCAATACACGGAACAGTTTTAATTGTTCTTTTTGATTTGAAAAATATTTAGAACGATGAGGGATTTCAAATTGAAACTTTGCTCCCTCTACTTCAAAACTTAATTCATCATTTGATAATAATTTCTTTTGATACTGTACTTTCTCTACTCGTTCAACAGGAAATAGTAGCGGTCTTGTATCAGAAAAAGTCGCATCATCTTTTAATTCAAAAAATACACATCCCATTGAAGACCAATAACATATCGAATACTCTTCATGGATTAGTCTTTTAACTTGAATGAACACAGCTTTTTCTTCATAGGGTAAATGATATTCTTCTAAATGATTTTTCAAAAACTTCAATGTAAGCATCTAAGAAACTCCTTTTTACTTTTTCTTCCCTAATGATTTTTTAGGTTTAAAGGATTTTTTATCTTTTGATAGATAAGATTTTTTAGCGAATCCTTTTTTCTCTTTTGGTTTATAAGGTTTCTTTTCCACTACTTTTTTCTTTTGAGCATCTTGTAGTTGACTCGAATGAACTTGGAATGCTTCTAGTTTTACATCAGCTGGAATGAGTTTTTTCAAGTCTCTCACTTCTTTTTCTTTTACAAAACTAATGACTAAACCATCTTTCCCCATTCTTCCAGTTCTTCCTGAACGGTGGGTATATACTTCTTTATTTTCAGGTAAATCATAATGAATCACGACTGGTAAGTCTTCAATATCTAATCCACGTGCTGCCACATCCGTTGTTAATAAGATAGGAACTTCTCCTTTTTTAAAGGCTTGAATCGCAGCTTTACGATTGATTTGATTTTCATTGCTCGTTAGTAAAGCGCATGGAATATTGTGGTATTGTAATTTCTCTGCTAAAATTCCTGCATTTGCCAATGAATTTACAAATACTAAGGCTTGATATTCCTTCATATTGGCAAACTTTCTTAACAATTCATCTTTTTTTCGAACAGGAGATTCAATATATACATGTTTTACATTCCCATTTCCCGCCATTTTTTGTTCATTTTCTACCCATTTTGGAGTCATATTAATCCATTGATGAATAGACTCTAATATTTCATTTTTAGTGGCTGAAAAACAAATCATTTGTCGTTGTGATGGACATTTTTTAATGAAAGAACGAGTTTGTTCTAAATGTTCTTGTGCTAATAAATAATCCGCTTCGTCCAAAACAAGTGTTTGAACTTTGTGCAGTTTTAATTTCTTTTGATTCGCTAATTCCGTTAATCGACCTGGTGTACCAACAACTAATTCTGGTTTTTTCTTCAGGTTCTCAATTTGACGTTTTACATTTGCTCCGCCAGCTAAGACTAACATCGTCAGTTCTGGCAATTTCCATTCACGAATCACTTCACCAATTTGTTGTGCTAACTCTTGACTAGGTACTAAAATGACTGCTTGTAATTCATGATTAATTTCAATTTTTTCTAATAATGGTAATAGGTAAGCTAATGTTTTCCCTGTTCCAGTTGGGGAAACTGCTACAACGTCTTCCCCATTTTGAATCAATTCCTTTGTTGCTTCTTGAATCGGTGTTAATGCTTTAAAACATTTTTTATTCCATTTATTTTGAATATATTCTTTCATAATTTCTCCTTAATTAAATGTAATTCCTGCTGAATTTCTTAATGCTTCAATCACTTCTAAAACATTTCGACTGATTATTTTACTTTGTTCATATTGTACTAGTGATTCTGGTGAACGTTCTAATATTTTTGCAAAAGCAATAGCTTCCCATTCTAATGGATTTTTCCGCAGTTCATATTCCTTCGTTTCTTGAACTTCACTCATATAAAGAGTTCTTACTTCTTTAATTTCTTGGCAATCATTGATTTGTAATGTTTCTTTTCCGAAGTAGATTTCTTGAGGAAGACATACGTTCAACACTTTTCCAACAAAAATCGTTACATCAAACGTTGGATACACCAATGATACAATTCCTTTCCCATCCGCTTGATTCTCTAATTTATGAGCTTGATAATGTACATTTTCCGGCATTCCAAACCAGCTAATCGCATTGTAAATAGGATAAACCCCTAAATCCATTAAGGCTCCACCACCTGAAGCTAATGAAAATGAACTCGCAACTTCACCTTTTAAAAATGCATCATATTTTGAAGAGTATTTTGCATAAGATAAAACGGCTCCTTTTACTTCATTCATTCTAGGAGCAATGAATTTCCCAATTTCTTGAAATGCTGGCTCATAATAATGACGAATAGCCTCCATTACGAATAAGTTTTTTGCAACCGCTAATTGATGAACTTCATCCCACTCTTCAACAGATAAAAAGGATGGTTTTTCAACAATAATATTTTTCTGATGTTCTAATAATTGTTTTGAATAACTACCATGTGTATGGTTTGGTGATCCGATATAAACAACATCCCAATTTTCTAATAAAAATTCATTCCATTGATTAGTCCATGTAGGAATCTGATGTTTTGTGGCAAATTCTTCTGCTTTTTCAAGAGTTCTACTATATACAGAAACTACTTCAAAACTTTTTGTTTTTTGGACTGCTTCTACAAACGACGAAGAAATCCAACCTGTACCAATAATTGCTAATTTATTCAACTTCAACACTCCATTTCTTCCTGGATAGTCTATCATATTTTCCTTAAAATCTCTAGCAATCCTCGTTCCAAACAAAAAAGAGGCTGGAATTCCAACCTCTTCATCATTAATACAATGATAATCTTTTTTCTAAAATTTTCTGACCTTGTTCAAACACTAAACAGATGCACCAGTAGATTAAAGCTACTAAAATATACATCGTCATATAGTCGAATTCTCGTCCTCCAACAATTTTAGCATTTTGAAAAATATCCGGTACCGTAATCATTGCTGCCAACGATGTTCCTTTAATCATATCTAATAAGACATTACTTAATGGTGGTACTGAAATTCTAAATGCTTGAGGAACAATCACTCTTCTTAATGTTTGAAAATAATTCAATCCTAAGGAAGTAGAAGCTTCCCATTGACCATAGTCCACTGCATCAATCGAAGATCTCAATACTTCACAGATGTATGCACTACTTGCAATACTAAAACATAAAATTGCACAGACTAGAGCTGGAAGTTGAATTTTTAAATAAGGCAAACCGAAATATAATAAGAATAAAAATACTAATGTAGGAGTTCCTCTCATAAAAGAAACATGAAAATTAGCAATCATTCTTAAAACTCTAATGTTCGATCGTTTCATTAAAACAAACATGAACCCTAAAATCGTTCCGAAAATAAAACTTACTCCAGCAATTCCTAATGTATATTGTAAACCACTTAATACAAAGGAAAGACTATGAATCGCTAACTTAAGATTAAACAATCGTCATCGCCTCTTATTCTACATCAGAAAAATCAATTTTTTCTAATTTCAAATCTTTTGGTTGAGTTACATCTTCACCAGCAAAGAATGTTTTAGAAATTTCAGTTAATGTTCCATCTTCTTTCATTGATTTTAATGCTTCATTGAATTTTTGTTGAACAACTTCATTTCCTAATTTAATAGAGAAGCTTGCGCTATATGGGTTTGCGTAAACACCTTCGTTAATTTTAATTGGGAAAGTGTCTTTACAGAATACTACAGCAATTTTTTGTAAGTAGTAGTCATTGATGATAACGTCTGTACGACCATTTACTAAATCAGACATATAAACATCATTTGTAACATTGTCATAAACAACTAATTCAGCGCCTAATTTTTTAGCAAATTTCATGTAGTTTGTACTTGCAGCACCTGCAGCTTTTTTACCTTTTACATCAGCCCAAGAATAAATTCCTGAATTGTCGCTTTCACGAACAACCATTGATGTAAATGAATATTTATGAGGTTCAGTACGTAAATATTTATCAATATATTTTGAACCTTCTTCGATTGAGTAATTCGCAATATCCACTTGACCGCTATCTAAAGCTGTTAACATTCCGTCAACACCCATTTCAGTGAAGTCAACTTCTAAGTTTAAGCGTTTAGCTACTTCTTTTACGATTTCAACATCATAACCAGTTAAAGAGTTGTCTTTATCAGTATGGAATGATTGTGGATATAAAGTACCCGCTGTTGCAACTTTAATCTTTCCTGATTTCTCAATTGCATCCCAATTTTTTTGTGCTTGTGATACAGTATCTTTGCTTGTTGTAGTACTTGTTGAATTTGAACAAGCTCCTAAAAATAATGTTACAGCAACAGCACCTAGTTTAAACCATTTATTCATGATTTTATCATCCTTTTTTCATATATTTTTGACTAACATAAAATAGCACACCATGAGGAAGAAATCAATCATTTTTTACTTTTTTAT
>CAMYBO010000038.1 GCA_947254045.1 uncultured Granulicatella sp.
TGGCTAAACAATGTAAGAATATTTTATCCAAATTCATATGAAAAAACAAGAAGAAACCCTTACAAAAAAGAAAAGAAATGATTTAGTAGAAATAGAAAAAGGTAAGTTCAAAGGAGAAAAAAGAAATTTATTGGGACTTTAAAAGTCCCGTTTGAAAGGATTTTTTAAAAATCTTAAACACTTTAAAGTTGCATTTTACAAAGATTGTTGGTACAATATTTGTGTAATTAAGAAAGTTTTCTATGTATAGATAGCTAGTTTTTAGGGACGATTTTTAGCCCAGTAATGAAACGAAGGGAATCGGAATTATGGATTGTATGACATTAATGCAACTTCTAGTCCCCGAAAGCAATCAATTGTTAAAAATTCGTTTCCAAATTTTGCGAGCGATACAACGAACACAACCGATTGGTCGAAGAGGGCTTGCAAAACAATTGGATATTTCAGAACGGGTTCTTCGTTCTGAGACGGATATACTAAAAGAACAAGGTTTAATTACATATTCTGCAAAAGGAATGTTAATCAGTGAGTTAGGAAAAGAAACTTATCTCGGATTAACTACTATCATTCAACAATGCATCGAGATGACTGCTTTTGAAAAAGAAGTTTCGAAAAAGCTTGGAATCAGATTTTGTAAAGTGGTTACTGAAAGTAGTGCTAATAAAGGAATGCAGATTAGTCATCAAGTGCAAGAATTGATGAAATGGATGTTGCCGGTTGACCAATCAATTGTTACAGTGACGGGTGGTCGAACAATGGCGATGGTAGCGGAATATTTTTCAAAAGAGATTTTACAGCAACGTGAAATTTCATTTGTACCTGCTAGAGGCGGAGTGGGAGGCTCCACTTTAATTCAAGCAAATAGTGTGAGTGAGAAGATGGCAACGAAAACTGGTGGAGAACATTTTTCATTATATGTTCCAGAACACGTGAGTAAAGAAACATATCTACCGTTATTACAAGAACCATTGGTTTCGCAAACACTGACAATGATGAAACAAGCGAATTGCTTATTATATAGCGTTGGAAATGCAAGTGTCATGGCTGAAAGAAGAGGATTGCTACCTCAAGAAAGTCAGTTTATTGCAAGTCAACGTGCGGTTGGTGAAGCGTTTGGTTGTTTCTTCGATGCAAAAGGAAAGATTGTTTTTAAACTTCCACGAGTAGGTTTGCATCTTAGTGATTTAGAGTCTATTCCACATGGTATCGCTATTGTGGAAGGTGCTCAAAAGGCAGAAGCTTTAATGGCTTATGCAAAATTAGCTCCTGTTGATCGAACATGGTTTGTGATTGATGAGAGTTTAGCAAATATGGTTTTGAACGGGGGAACCCGCTAAAAATAAAAAAATATATTCCTAGGAGGAAAAACTATTATGACAGTTAAAGTTGGTATTAACGGTTTCGGACGTATTGGACGTTTAGCATTCCGTCGTATTCAAGAAGTGGAAGGATTAGAAGTTGTTGCAATCAACGACTTAACAGATGCTAAACAATTAGCACACTTATTAAAATACGATTCAACACAAGGACGTTTCAACGGAGAAGTTGAAGTATTAGAAGGTGCATTCCGCGTAAACGGTAAAGAAGTTAAAGTATTAGCTAACCGTAATCCTGAAGAATTACCATGGGGAGAACTAGGCGTTGACATCGTTTTAGAATGTACTGGTTTCTTCACTTCTAAACAAAAAGCTGAATTACACTTAAAAGGTGGAGCTAAACGTGTTGTTATCTCTGCTCCTGGTGGTAACGATGTTCCAACAATCGTTTACAACGTAAACCACAACATTTTAACAGGTAAAGAAACAGTTATCTCTGGTGCTTCATGTACTACAAACTGTTTAGCACCTATGGCTAAAGCTTTAAACGATAACTTCGGAATCGTTGAAGGTTTAATGACTACAATCCATGGTTACACTGGTGACCAAAACACATTAGATGCACCTCACGCAAAAGGAGACTTACGTCGTGCTCGTGCTGCAGCTGTAAACATCGTTCCTAACACTACTGGTGCTGCTAAAGCTATCGGCTTAGTAATTCCAGAATTAAACGGTAAATTAGATGGAGCTGCTCAACGTGTTCCTGTACCAACAGGTTCATTAACTGAATTAGTTTCTGTATTAGAAAAACCAGTTACAGCTGAAGAAGTTAACGCTGCTATGAAAGCTGCTTCAACTGAATCATACGGATACACTGAAGAACCATTAGTATCTTCTGATATCGTAGGTATCACTTATGGGTCATTATTTGATGCTACTCAAACTAAAGTAATGACTGTAGGCGACAAACAATTAGTTAAAACAGTTTCTTGGTACGATAACGAAATGTCATACACTGCACAATTAATTCGTACTTTAGAATACTTTGCAAACTTATAATATAAAGTTTTGATATAGCTAATCGTATCGAATTTTTCAGGGCGATGGAAGCATTCGCTTCCTCGCCCTATTTTCATAATGTGGGTATTACACTCGCTCCCAATAAATTTTTTCTAGGAGGCTATTCTATGGCTAAAAAAATTGTGACAGATTTATCTGTTAAAGGTAAAAAAGTATTAGTACGTGTTGACTTTAATGTTCCATTAAAAGATGGCGTTATTACAGATGACAACCGTATTGTTCAAGCATTACCAACTATTCAATACTTGATTGACAATCATGCAAAAGTAATTCTTTTCTCTCACTTAGGAAAAGTAAAATCTGAAGAAGATAAAGCTCGTTTAAGCTTACGTCCAGTTGCTGTACGTTTATCAGAATTATTGAAAAAAGACGTAACATTCGTTCCAGAAACTCGTGGAGAAGCATTAGAATCAGCTATCAATGATTTAGCTGAAGGAGATGTTTTATTATTTGAAAACACTCGTTTCGAAGATTTAGATGGCAAAAAAGAATCTAAAAACGATCCTGAGTTAGGCAAATATTGGGCATCTTTAGGAGAGTTGTTCGTAAATGATGCATTTGGTACAGCTCATCGTTCTCATGCTTCAAACGTAGGAATTGCTAGCCAATTAGAAACTGCTGCTGGTTTCTTAATGGAAAAAGAAATTAAATTTATCGGTGGAGCAGTAGATACACCAGAACGTCCATTCGTTGCGATTTTAGGTGGGGCAAAAGTTTCAGATAAAATTGGTGTAATCGAAAGCTTATTAGATAAAGCTGATAAAGTATTAATCGGTGGAGGAATGGCTTATACATTCTTCAAAGCTATGGGTCGTGAAGTAGGTCTATCATTGTTAGAAGTAGATCGTGTTGAATTAGCAAAACAATTAATGGAAAAAGCTGGCGACAAATTAGTATTACCAATTGACAATGTAGTTGCAAAAGAATTCTCAAATGATGCAGTTGCTACAACTGTACCTTCTGACCAAATTCCAGCTGACCAAGAAGGGTTAGACGTTGGTCCTAAAACAGTTGAATTATTTGCTAGCTACTTAAAAGATGCTAAAACAGTTGTATGGAATGGACCTATGGGTGTATTCGAATTATCTAACTTCGCTAAAGGAACAATTGGTGTATGTGAAGCTATTGCTTCTTTAGAAAATGCTACAACAATCATCGGTGGTGGAGATTCTGCAGCAGCAGCAATTTCACTAGGATATGCTGATAAATTCACTCATATCTCAACTGGTGGTGGAGCTTCATTAGAATACTTAGAAGGTAAAGAATTACCTGGTGTAGCTTCAATTAGTGATAAATAATTAAATAAATTTGAAAAAGACTCACTGAAATGATGTGTTCATTTTTGTGAGTCTGCTTCATAAACAATTTTAGGAGGAAAAATTATGCGTAAACCAATTATTGCAGGAAACTGGAAAATGAACAAAAATCCTAAAGAAACTCAAGCATTCGTTGAGGCTTTAGCAGGAAAATTACCATCATCAGCAGTTGTTGAGTCTGCTATTGCAGCTCCAGCAGTCGATTTAAGTTCTTTATTAGCTGCAGCAGAAGGTTCAGAATTAAAAGTAGCTGCTCAAAACTGCTACTTCGAACAAGAAGGTGCTTATACAGGAGAAACTTCTCCAAAAGTATTATCAGAAATGGGCGTTCACTATGTAGTAATTGGACACTCAGAACGTCGTGAATATTTCCACGAAACTGATGCTGATATTAATAAAAAAGCAAAAGCTATTTTTGCAAACGGTATGTTACCAATTATTTGTTGTGGTGAAACATTAGAAACTTATGAAGCTGGTAAAGCTGCTGAGTTTGTAGGAGCACAAGTTTCTGCTGCGTTAGCTGGATTATCAAATGAACAAGTTTCATCATTAGTCATTGCATATGAACCAATTTGGGCAATCGGAACTGGTAAATCAGCTTCTCAAGATGACGCTCAAAAAATGTGTAAAGTAGTACGTGACGTTGTAGCAGCTGACTTTGGTCAAAAAGTTGCAGATAAAGTACGTGTACAATATGGTGGTTCTGTAAAACCTGAAAACATTAAAGAATATATGGCTTGTCCAGATGTGGATGGAGCTTTAGTAGGTGGAGCAAGCTTACAACCTGAATCATTCTTAGCTTTATTGGAGGCAGTAAAATAATGTCTAAATCACCAGTAGCGATTATTATCTTAGATGGTTTCGGATGGAGACCAGAAGTAGAAGGTAACGCTGTAGCACAAGCAAATAAACCAAATTTTGACCGTTATTATAACGAATTTCCTCATACAACATTGAAAGCTTCTGGCTTAGATGTAGGTCTACCAGATGGACAAATGGGGAACTCAGAAGTAGGTCATACAAATATCGGGGCAGGCCGTATCGTATACCAAAGCTTGACTCGTATTGATAAAGCAATTTTAGATGGCGAATTCGATACAAACCCAGCATTAAATAGTGCATTTAACCATGTGTTAGAAAATGGTTCTGCATTACACTTATTCGGATTATTATCTGATGGTGGTGTACACAGCCATATCAATCATTTATTAGCATTAATTGAAGCAGCTAAAGCAAAAGGAATCTCTAAAGTTTACATTCATGCATTTATGGATGGACGTGACGTAGATCCACATGGTGGTCCAGCGTATATTAAAACTTTAGAAGAAAAATTAGCAGAAGTTGGAGTGGGTCAAATCGCAACAGTATCAGGTCGTTACTATGCAATGGATCGTGACAAACGTTGGGAACGTGTTCAATTAGCTTATGATGCAATTGCACATGCAAAAGGCCCTCAATTTGAATCAGCACAAGCAGTAATTGATCACAGTTATGCTGAAAATGTAACAGATGAATTTGTCATTCCATCAGTAATCGTTAAAGATGGACAACCAGTTGCGAAAATTGAAGAAAATGATGCAGTTATCTTCTTTAACTTCCGTCCTGACCGTGCGATTCAATTATCAAATGCATTTACAGATAAAGAGTGGACAAACTTTGATCGTGGTGAACATGCTGCAAATGTTAAATTTGTGACAATGACATTATACAATCCAAGTGTAGATGCAGAAGTTGCATTCCCACCAATTCCTATGACAAATGTTTTAGGAGAAGTATTATCTAAAGCAGGATTAGCACAATTACGTATTGCAGAAACTGAGAAATATCCTCACGTTACATTCTTTATGAATGGAGGACGTAATGAAGAGTTCCCAGGAGAAAACCGTATTTTAATTCCTTCTCCAAAAGTTGCAACATATGACTTAAAACCTGAAATGAGTGCTTATGAAGTAGGAGATGCATTATATAACTCTATTCAAAATGATGAAAATGATGCAATCATCTTAAACTTCGCAAACCCAGATATGGTTGGACACTCAGGTATGTTAGAACCAACCATTAAAGCGATTGAAGCAGTAGATGAAAACTTAGGTAAAGTAGTAGATGCTATTTTAGCTAAAGGTGGTACTGCAATTATCTTTGCTGACCACGGTAACTCAGAAACAATGATTACACCAGAAGGTACACCTCATACTGCTCATACAACAGTTCCAGTACCAGTAATCGTAACGAAAAAAGGTGTTACATTACGTGAAGGTGGTCGCTTAGCAGATGTTGCACCTACAATGTTAGATTTATTGAATGTAGCAAAACCTGAAGAAATGACAGGCGAAAGCTTAATTCAAAAATAATCATAAAAAAAGGCTTTCAATTTAAGGAAAAGATTGCATAGAAAGCATTTTTCGACTAAAATAGAAACGTACAAATAAATATAAAGGAGTTAATAAATCATGCCATTTATTACAGATGTATTAGCAAGAGAAGTATTAGATTCACGTGGTAACCCAACTATCGAAGTTGAAGTTTACACAGAAAGCGGAGCGTTCGGACGCGGTATGGTTCCTTCAGGAGCTTCTACTGGTGAATACGAAGCAGTTGAATTACGTGATGGCGACAAATCTCGTTACTTAGGAAAAGGAGTTCAAAAAGCTGTTGATAATGTAAACAACATTATTGCTGAAGCAATCATTGGTTTTGACGTTCGCGAACAAATGGCGATCGACAAATTAATGATCGAATTAGATGGAACTCCAAACAAAGGTAAATTAGGAGCTAACGCAATTTTAGGCGTATCTATCGCTGTTGCTCGTGCTGCTGCTGATTACTTAGATCAACCATTATATCAATACTTAGGTGGATTCAACACTAAAGTATTACCAACACCAATGATGAACATCGTTAACGGTGGATCTCACTCAGATGCTCCAATCGCATTTCAAGAGTTCATGATTTTACCAGTTGGTGCGCCAACATTCAAAGAAGCTTTACGTTGGGGTGCTGAAGTATTCCATGCATTAAAAGCTATTTTACACGACCGCGGTTTAGTAACTGCTGTAGGTGACGAAGGTGGTTTCGCTCCAACATTTGAAGGTACTGAAGATGCTGTAGAAACAATCTTAGCTGCTATTAAAAAAGTTGGTTTAGAACCAGGTAAAGATGTATTCTTAGGATTTGACTGTGCTTCATCAGAATTCTTCAAAGATGGCGTATATGACTACACAGTCTTCGAAGGTGAAAAAGGTGCTAAACGTACTCCTGCTGAACAAGTAGAATACTTAGCTGAATTAGTTGAAAAATACCCAATCATCACAATCGAAGACGGCTGTGACGAAAATGACTGGGATGGATGGAAATTATTAACTGAACGTTTAGGCGGTAAAGTTCAATTAGTAGGTGACGATTTATTCGTAACTAACACTGAAATCTTATCTCGTGGTATTGCAGAAGGCGTTGCAAACTCAATCTTAATCAAAGTTAACCAAATCGGTACTTTAACTGAAACATTCAACGCTATTGAAATGGCTCAAAAAGCTGGATACACTGCAGTTGTATCACACCGTTCTGGTGAAACTGAAGATTCAACAATTGCTGATATCGCAGTTGCTACAAATGCTGGACAAATCAAGACTGGTTCATTAAGCCGTACAGACCGTATTGCTAAATACAACCAATTATTACGTATTGAAGATCAATTAGGTGACTTAGCTGTTTACCAAGGTCTTTCAGCATTCTACAACTTAAAAAAATAATTACATTTTAGGATGTTTTTAGAGGGCTAGCATTTTGCTAGCCCTATTTTTTACATTGAAAGCAGGTGAGAATATGATTTATACTATTACGTTTAATCCAGCAGTGGATTTAGTGATTCAGGTTCCAAATTGTCAATTAGGAATGTTGAATCGTTCGAAAGGTGAGGAATATGTGGCAGATGGTAAAGAAATTAATATGTCGATTCTATTAAAACGATTAGGAATCGATAATATCGCTACAGGATTCCTTGGAGGATTTTCAGGGAAATATATTGAAGGGTTTCTAGAAAGCGAAGGGATTAACCCGAGGTTTATTTCTGTAGAAGGTACGACAAGAATTAATGTCAAAGTTAAAGGAGAAGTAGAAACAGAAATCAATGCAGCTGGCCCTGCTGTGGGGAAAGAGAAGTTTCAAGAATTAGTGAATTATTTGGAAGACAAGGTGAAAGAAGAGGATGTTGTATTTTTAGCTGGTAATGCTGCTCCAGGATTAGATGAGACATCTTATGTTGAAATTGCAAAGCTTTGTCATGCAAGAGGGGTAAAATTAGTACTAGATACAACAAAAGCTTCATTATTAGCCTGTTTACCTTATCAACCGTTTATTATTAAGCCGAACCAACATGAATTAGAAGAATTATTTGGAGTGAAAATTAAAACGCAAGAAGGAATGATAGCCTATGCGTTTAAATTACAAGAAAAGGGCGCACGTAATGTTTTGATTTCTTGTGGAGGTGAAGGAGCATTTCTAGTCAGTGAAACAGGACAAGTATTGACTTCCAATACTCCAAAAGGTATCCTAATCAATTCTGTCGGTGCTGGAGATTCGATGTTAGCAGGTTTTATGGCGAAATATATAGAAACAAATGATTTTAAAGAGAGCCTTAAACAAGGGGCGGCATCAGGTAGTGCCACTGCCTTTTCTGTAGGGATTGCAACTAGAGAGTTGATTGAAGCATTAATACCACAAATAAAAATGGGTATTCGGATTTTATGGTGGAAAAGGGCTTATAAATCACCCTTCTCCAAATTCTTAATAAGTGTGGAAAAATCGACACCTAAGTTGTCTGTAATGTCGTGATCATTCACTTCATACCAATTGAAAGTATCGTATAACATAGCTTTATTGAAAGCACTTGAATTAAATCGTGGCTTACGCTTTTTATGGAGCTTCTCATTGAAAAGGATTTTGGCTCGTAAGGCATCAAACGAGTAACCTATACCCATTCGCTCTACCTGCCTAATAATGCTGTTAATTGACTCCGTATAAGCATTAGTGAGCCTTTTATCAAAGTAGTTGAATATTTCAACATGCCAGTTGTCTACGGCTCTCACGAGGTCTTTATATGCGTCTTTAGAGTTGCTGGACATACAACGGTGTCTCCATTGACTATAACGAAGATGACCTTCATCTGGATCAGGAGTATCCCATATCCAGTAAAACTCTTCTTTGAGTTCATAGGCTTCTTTTAAAGCAGGAAGATTACCTAACCAAGTATCTAAGAGGAATGATTCACGTTCATTTAGATCGTGTTTACGCTTTAGAAGGATAAACCTTTCACGCATAAGGGTACGTCTTTCTTTTTGGCTCATATGGGCTTTCAAAGACTTTCTGACGTTATCTAAGGCTTGATTAGCCATTCTAACTACATGAAACTTATCTACGACAACTTTAGCTTGTGGAAGGATAGTGTTCACTGCGTCTTTGTAGGGCTTCCACATATCCATTGTGACGTACTCAATGTAAGTCCTGTCACTGATTTCTGAAAGACGTTGGATGACTGTTTCCTTGTTACGGTTAGGCTTGATGTCATAAATAGTCCTGCGTTCAATATTAGTCAATACAAGCCGAGGTCTACGGATAATATGTATCTCGTCTATCCCAAGCCACTTAGGAGTTTCAAACTGGTATTCACGTTCTTTGAGTGCCACATAGTCCTTAAAAACGTTCCTAATGGTTTTCTCGTCAACACCAACGCTTTCTGCGACTTCTACAAAGGTCTTAGACATGGATTGCTCTTGAATGGACTTTAAAAGCCTTTTGGTCATACTACGCTTTTCATCTACAGATATTAGGCGTTCCCAGAAGGTAGATCCGCATTCACGACACTTGTATCGTCTACGGTTCAATTGTAAGCCCACTCGCTTTAAACGAATGGGCAAATCCATAATTAGTTGATTTCTTGAACTGTGTTTGTACAACTTGTCAAAACCACATTCAGGACAACGTTCAGGTGGTCCGACTGCTTCAACTTTAAACATCATATCGGTTTCATTTTCTTGTGGCGGTTCTATTGTTTTAATGTCTGGTAGGGATAATAAGTCTGACATATTATTCATCCTTTATTACTCTGCGGTGTTAAGGTATCAATTATAGATTTGATGTCGAAATCATCAGTGTTAAATTATTTTTGTGACCACAAATGCACTTAGAAAATCCCTTAAAGCATTAGCTGGTTCACTTGAATAGGGAGTTGTAAAAAAGTTCCCTTAGCCTGCACAACAAGATAATTTCGAAATATCTTTATCGAACGTAAGTGCAACTAATTTTAGCCCTTCAGCCATTGTTAAATATGGTGCTAGGGTTTCTGTTAAATCT